>JAIRMI010000082.1 GCA_031258795.1 Puniceicoccales bacterium
TGCTGCCGGCCCTTCAGTATGTTGGCACGTATCATACCGCTACTCGACCACTGCCGCTCAAGTGCGCTCCACACGTACTTCTGTGCGCGATTAAGCACAAATGGTACCGGGCAGCCGCCTCCCTTCCTGTCAATCAACAGCTCCTCACGGCAAAAGTACTCAAAATCATGGCCGCATCGCTGCCGGTGCTTCCCAAATGCTTCCAAGTACTTCTCCCTGGCACTGCCATCCAGTTCCCTCATCGCTCCATTTTACCACCACGACACATCCAACGCAACTCCAGAAAAGTATACCGGCGCTAATACAACCTGGTGCAATCTCAGAAAACTATCACACAACCATACCGCCACTAGTGCAACCTCAGAAAAATTGCTCCAATTACTACCACCATTCCCAGCCACCTGGCTACCATCCTTCCATGCTATTTCAACGATTTTTGCTACTATTCTCCTAAGCCAAATGCCGTTCTTACTCCTCGAAATCCTTCCCTCTTATGCGACCAATGGCTGCTCCCATGGAGGCACGCACCGGAGCATTGGACAGCCTGGCGTAGATCGCTGTGCATTGCGGGGATTTATGTCCCAGTGATCGCCCAATTATTGCTAAGCTCGATCCCATTATTGCTTGGTAGCTCGCCATTGTTCTCCTCAGGTCATGGATGCGTAAATTTTCTAGCCCTGCTCGCTTCAATATTCGTCCCCATGCTGCCTTCGGATCCTCCGTATGCCCGCTCCTGCTACACACATATAAAATTCACAGATTAAAAACTGTTGATTGCTCCTTTCGTTCAAAATGAAAAATGAAGCAATATTGAAGCAATGAACTTCTTTAGATGTTTGTTTTATATTTTTCTTGATGTCTCGCCGTCCCTTTGTTTGAGCGGGCTACAGTTTTGGCACCCCCACGGGGAATCGAACCCCGGTTACTGGAATGAGAATCCAGTGTCCTAGCCGCTAGACGATAGGGGCAGCTACTTCGCTTATTCTGGGACAATGGAGCGTATTGTCAATATAAAACAACCCTGATCGAGAATTGAGCTATCTTTGCGAAAATTGTCGAAACAAGTAATACCGGCAAGTTGGCAATTTCTAAACCTCAACAACTTGCTTCGAGTTACTTCGCTCGTTCTGGGACAATGGAGCGTGTTGTTAATATAAAACAACCCTGATCGAGAATTGAGCTATCTTTGCGGAAATTGTCGAAACAAGTAATACCGGCAAGTTGGTAGTTTCTAAATCTCGACAATTTGCTTCCTAAATGCCTGAACTTTGCCCAAGGTATTTTTTAAACCAAAGGGAGTTAAAATATCATCGCCCATGGCCACACCGGATATGAGCAGAGCCTCGCCGGGCTCTAATATGCGAAACAATTCCTTCAAAATATATTCCACTTTCATCTCAGACTGATCGCCATTTGGCCAAATCATCACATCGCAGGAATCATCTCCCATGAAAATATTGTAAAGGTATCCATATTTCAGCCTAAGCCCGAGATCATTTGCCTTTGAAAAGAAATCAAATTGGCAATCAAGGCGAAACATGGTGATGTCGTCAAAATTTTCCCGCAACTTGCAAGCCAAGTCCCAGCCATTTTTGTTAAACACATCGGCAATAACGGTACCTTTTTTCTCAAAGCGTCCTTTTATAAAATCAGCAATCATTTCTTCCCGAATGTTACAATCGACGGCCTCGTAGGAGTACTCCTTTAGACTGTCGATTATTTTGTGGGCAGCTTCCATCACCATCTCCGGCGTAATGGAAGCCATGCAAGGCGCCTCCTCGAACCCACGCGGACATTTCCTATCCCAATCGTCGGTCACCCACTCGCACCAGCTTTTACACCCGGGGCCAGTGATGTTGATGTTTTCCGGATAACCGAATAAATCAGCAGAAGTTGCCCCAAAAAGAACAATGGAACGGCCGCTTAAAAATCTTTTTATGTGAACCATACCACAAATCTCCATCTAGGTGAAAAATGGAATGTTTTAGTATCGCTTTAACCTCGTCCAAAGTTGTTTTTCCAACTAAGCTTAGACCAACTCCGGGAATGGATACGCACAGTTCTTTAGAAGAGCCCAACTGAACTATTTTTATATGGGGATAAACTTCATGAAATAATTGCACAAATTTTGCATAATACCTATGAGGCCACACCTCTGTGCTGTTAGATATATTGACGCGCTGATCAATGCCATTTTGTATTGTTATGTATATACTATCCTGCCAAGCTATAGCGATATACTATGCCTAGGGTCAGGACTCATAAAAGAAGTTAATTAATCTGAAAAATTAGGGCATGTTGGATGTTGCGTTCTTACAGGGAAATCTGCGTAATGCCAAGAAAATTTGGCATCACTTTTGGAAGGACAACGAAAGTCAATTTACATTTACGCTAACGCGCCTTGGGGATTGTGAATTTTAGCTTGGATCGGGTAAATTTTCCTTTTTTATTTTTATTTGGATACCTGCTTAGCTGGTAAAATGGGAAAATGTGCGAATATTTTGCGAAAATTCGTTTAAGTTTTTAAATTTCTTCCTATAATCTTGGCTAAGTAAGTGACCATGACTCCGCAGAAAAAAGAAATATTGATAAGTATCGTCCGTGCATTTTGCGGTGAGCATTTCATTGAAGACCTGCAAAATATCCCGAACAAGGTTACTCTGGATCAGCGGGACAGATCTGCTTACCGAGCTTTGCTGATGAGTGCCCTTGGGTTATCCTTAGAGGATGACGATGGCACGGAGGACCTTGCAAAAAGTGCTCAGCGGGCCATTGATCGGGAGAAGCCACAGTCTCCGCCGCTAACAGTGTTGGGTTGCGCATGCAGTGGCTGCGAACCCAGTCACACCCATGTCACAGATTTGTGCCAAAATTGTGTCACAAGGCCATGCATGGAGGCTTGCCGTTTTGGTGCAATCCGTAGCACGGAAAATGGTTCTTTCATTGATAAGCAACAGTGTAAACGGTGCACCGCCTGTTCGCGGGCCTGCCCCTATGGAGCCATCTTCGATACCATTGTTCCCTGTGAGCACGCCTGCCCCGTTGATGCTATCAGCAAAGATGAGAGGGGACACGCCGCGATTGATTTTGACAAGTGCATACGCTGTGGAAAATGCATAGCAGCCTGCCCATTTGAAGCCATACAGGTTAGGAGCCAAATAATCGACGTTCTCAAGGCGATAAAAGCTAAAAAAAAGGTCATTGCCATGATGGCACCGGCAATGCTCGGGCAATTTCGCTGTAGCGCTGAGCAGTTACACACCGCTATGAAGAAAATCGGATTTTCCCTCGTCTATGAAGTTGCCTTGGGAGCGGAATCGACCTCATTTCACGAAGCCAAAGACTTGGAGGAACGGCTAGAAAAGGGCGAAAAATTTATGACCACGTCCTGCTGTGCTGCCTACAATACTTTGGTGAAAAAACACATCCCCGAAATGAAGCCATTCATGTCTACCGCTGAAACACCTCTCTTTTATATCGCAGAGCATGTTCGCCGGGAGCATGGGGATGGAGTTTTGGTTTTCATTAGTCCATGCTTGGCCAAGTATGAGGAAGTATTTGCCAATGAAAAAATTGACTATACGTTGAGTATCGAGGAAGTTGCCATAATATTTGAGGCATTGTCGATCATTGCCAGTGAGTGTGTCGAGGAAAAATTCGAATACCATTCGGCAAAAGAGGCAAGGGAATTTTCCCTTAGTGGCGGAGTTTCCCGAGCGGTTAGAAGCGTGTTTAATGGAAAGGGCAAAGATATGCCCTTTGCAGCACTCAATGGAATAGATCGGCAAACAGTGGGAGAGCTGAAACGTTTTGCAAAGACGGGAGAATGTGACAAAGGAACCCTGCTGGAGGTAATGTCCTGCCAAGGGGGGTGTGTTGGCGGAGGATTAGCTTGTTGCCCGGTTGTAGCTGCAACGAGGCAAGTGAAAAAATACGGAGATCAAGGGTCATCTCTATCTGATAAAAAGAGAATCAATCCTTGATTATGTGAAAATTTTTAGTAAAATTAGGCCGGTTTAAAGTAAGGAACACATGGCAAGCAACGAAGTACCAAATATATGCAGTCCGGATTTGGATGCCCTCATAAACAAAGCTAAAGCAGCGCAGAAAATTTACGCAGCGTTCTCGCAAGAAAAAGTTGATTCCATCTTCAAAGTTGCAGCCGCGGTCGCGGACAGGGAATGCGAAAATTTAGCCCAAATGGCTGTGACAGAAACGGGAATGGGCGTACTAAAAGACAAGGCTTTCAAAAATCACTTTGCTGCCGACAACATCTATAAAAAGTACGCAACGGCGAAAACGTGCGGCATTATTTCCGACGACAAGGCCACAGGTATTAAGACCGTGGCCGATCCCGTTGGACTCATAGCAGGTGTGGTTCCCACTACGAATCCAACATCAACGGCAATCTTCAAAACACTGTTGGCCTTAAAGACGCGCAATGGGATCGTTATTTCTCCCCATCCTAGGGCAAAGAAGTGTACCGCTTTTGCGGTAAAAATTGTGGCAGATGCCGCGACCAAAGCGGGAGCACCCGCAGGTTTACTGGCTTGCATCGAAAATCCAACGCTGGATGACACCAATGCACTTATGCGTCACCCAGCCGTTGACATTATTTTGGCTACCGGAGGACCTGGAATGGTGAAAGCAGCCTATTCAAGCGGGAAACCGGCACTGGGGGTTGGGGCTGGCAATACACCGGCGATTATTGATGAAACGGCGGATGCAAAGGCGGCAGTAGAAGCCATTCTTCTTAGTAAGACCTTTGATAATGGCATGATCTGTGCTTCCGAGCAATCGGTCATTGCCGTTGCCGCGATCTACAACGGCGTAAAGGAGGAACTGATTCGCCAAGGTGCCCACATTTTAACTCACGAAGAATCGGCGAAATTGGGAAAAATTATCCTTACTGAAAAAGGCGTTAATGCGGAAATTGTGGGACAATCCGCATATAAAATTGGACAATTGGCTAGTGTAACGGTGCCCGAGACTATCCGCGTACTTGTTAGCGAAGAAACATCCTCCGATGCTGCGAACCAATATGCCCATGAAAAATTGTCCCCGGTTCTCGCTTTGTACAAGGCAAATAATTTTGAAGAGGCGGTGGAAATAGGCCTGCAATTGGTGAAAATTGGTGGACTTGGTCACACGGCCGTTTTGCACACGAATGTAAAAAACAAGCAACACATCGACTATTTTGCCACTAAAATCCCCACCTGCAGACTGCTGATCAATCTACCTGCCACACATGGAGCCATCGGTCTATGCAATAGTTGCATGACTCCCTCTTTGACGCTTGGCTGTGGCTCATTGGGAGGGAATTCAACTAGCGAAAACATTGGGGTAAAGCATTTGCTCAATTATAAATTAGTCATAGAAAGAGATTTTAATTGAAAGCTTTTCCAATTTAGGGCAGACGCTAGCGCCAGGACTCATAAATTAAAATAAAACAGGGAATAAAAGAGGAAGGAGCAGGGGATGCAAATGGAGGAGAAGAAAGCGTGGGCGCAGCGATCATAGGGGGTGGCGATGGAGCGCTATAGTCATCTTACTTCAAAAGGCATAATGAATAGCATCGGAGAGAGAGGGAAAGAGGTGGAGGATGTGGGAGAGTTTCCGTTTGAGGTTCGTTCAGAATTTTTCGATGGGATTGAGGTCCGAAGAGTAGGAAGGCAGGTAAATTAGGGAACAGCCAGCGGCCTCGATGGCCTCCTGCTCTTTATATGTCCTGATCTTTTTTTATTGTGATCTTTAGCTTTCTCAGCACCTTCCCAATGCAACTCTTGCTCACTTTAAACTCGCTGGCTATTTCCCTTTGATAGGCATCCGGCTGCTCTTCCACATACTTTACTGGCTTTTCCGGATTTAACTTCCTGTATTTCCTGTTCAACGGCGCTCGTTCCAAATTCCCCGTTTCTCTCAGCTTCTTCTTCCATTTGAATATGGTCATAATCCTCACTCTAAACGCTTCGCTCGTTTCCTTTACACTGTGCGTGCTTTCCTATTTCAATACCCTCTTTTTCAAGTCCGTTGTGCAGTATGCCATCTGTCGACAAATCGGAGAACAAGCAGAAAATCAAGCTGTGGCAATGATTAAAGTAAACCAAAGTATTGATTGATAACTATCAACAATTATGCAACGACGGCAACCTCTAAAATATGATGTAATTCGCCGATACCAGAGTGCG
>JAIRMI010000086.1 GCA_031258795.1 Puniceicoccales bacterium
TTCTTTGACTTCGATGCGCATATTCTTTTCAGTTTTAACATCGGTATCAATCGGAGCGATATCTACCATTTGGAAAAACATCGTATTGAGCAGGCGTGCTTGACTGATTTTCATGCGAATGGAATCGAACGGATCTCCTGGAGCAAGGGCAAGCTCTCGCAGGATTACATTGTTGCTCGTCTTGGTGTTGCCCTTTATTTCAATGGCATGGAGGGAACAGCGTTCGCTTTCATCTATGTGAATCACTAGATCGATCGCTCCCGTATTTATGTTTGGCAATCGTTCAGCGTACACACTGGTTTCGAGATAGCTCGATTTACCGTAGTAATCCCGTATATTTTCGCAGGCATCGTCGACTTTTTTAGGTGAAAAAACATCACCAATACCCAACCCTAACAAGGGCGTCAACAGCTCGGAAGGATACAAAGAATTGCCCTGAATCGAAATTTCACCAAGATGGTACTGGTTACCACTGTGTACGTTTATGTGTATATCTATTGCGCCCTTGCGGTCGGTGCATAGGACGTCATTTTCGTCGATGCTCACATCCAAGTATCCATAGTTCTTGATTGCGACTTTCAGCCGATTGATATCCTCATCGAGGATATCGCGCCTAAAAATACCAGTTCTTGTGAAAAAGGAAAACAATGTCCAGCTCTTCGTCTGCATGACATCCTTAAGGTCACTTGCCTTTATGCCTTCCAAACCATCAAACGTAATTTTCCCCACGTGCACCTTGGTGCCTTCATCGATGTCTATGTTGACATCAACGGCCGCGCGATCGCTGACTTCCGAGACGGAACAATTGATTTTTGCGTATGGGAAGCCTTTGTCTTGGTAGAGCTTTTTTATTTTCCTAATGTCCTGGTGTAGGGCGCTATCGGAAAACATTCTTCCATGAGAAAGGCCCATTTCCTTCTTTATCAATTTATCCTTAACCCTTTTGTTGCCAACGATATTAATGTCATTTACCCGCAATTTTTGCGTAAGGACAAAGGTCACGGCATATTCATGATTGCCAACCTGATCCAGCCGCACCTGCACGTAGTCAAACAGCCCGGTACTGTACAGCGACTTAATGGACGCATCGGCCAGATACTGCTTAAATTCCATGCCTTCCTTAAGCTGCACGTGGGATTCAATTGTTTCCTGGTTGAGCCCCAAAGTACTCCCGAAATAATTGTATTTAATTGAAGAAATTATCGGCGCTTTCGGCTGCACTTCATCCATCGGTTCGCAGTAGGATGTACACAGGCCCATTGCCAACGCCGAGAGCATGGCTAAATATTTTTTCATGCACATAATTTTCTACTCACAGGTTGATAAATCCACGTAATTTTCGAATCGTGTAAGATTCTTAACAAAAGTCAACGGTACGGCCCCAACGGGCCCATTCCTTTGCTTAGCAATAATAAGCTCCCGCGCAACAACATCCGAAAATTGTTGCTGATCCTGCTGATCATCGGCTCCCGACAGCTGGCGATTGGCCAAAAGCATGACAACATCCGCATCCTGTTCAATGGCCCCAGACTCGCGCAAATCCGACAAACGGGGGAGGCGGCGTTCCCTTTCCGATTCGCGGTTAAGTTGGCTGAGAACAATGACCGGAATTTTGAGCTCCTTTGCCATGGCCTTTATTCCGCGGGAAATTTCTGAAATTTGTTGTTCACGGGGAACTCGGCTATCTCCATTTATGAGCTGCAGATAGTCAATTATGATCAGGCCAATCGATTCTTTGCTGTGAATTCTGCGCGCCTTAGCCCTCATTTCCAGGACCGTCAGATTGGTGGATTCGTCGATCCACAGCGGTGCGGTCTTTAATTCTGTAGCCGATCTCGATAGTGCCTCACTGGCCTGTTTGGAAATAAAACCTTCCCGCAGCTTCGTCATGTTTACTCCCGAACGGCCGCACAGCAAGCGCATGGCAAGTTGCTCCGCGCTCATTTCCAAGCTGAAAAAAAGCGTCCCAACGGGGCTACGATCCTTTTTTTCTGGCAAAACAACATTTTCGGCAATATTCATCGCCAAGCTGGTTTTACCCATGGACGGTCTGGCGGCAATTACGATCATATCGCTCTCCCGAAAGCCAAAAAGCATCCTGTCCAGATCCGAAAATCCGGAGGCAACACCGATGATTTCGCCCCGCCTCTGCAACATCATTTGTGCCGTAGTTATTGCGCAATCCACAAGTTTATTAACGTGTACGGCGGCATTGCTAAGGCGATCATCGCTTATGGCAAAGATTTCATTTTCTGCCCGCTCGATGAAATCATCGAGGGCTTCGTTATCCTCATAGGCCCGAGCAATATTTCGCATCGAGGCTTCTATTACGCGCCGTACGAGCTCGAATTCGCGTACCCGCTTTACGTAGTGGGCGATGTGCGCCGGGGTATCGATTCTATCGCAGGTTCGGTTTATGTATGCCGCTCCGCCGATCCCATCCAATTGGTGTCGATTGTCCAATTTATCGGCAAGGATGAGCTCATTGATTGGTGAACTTTCAGCATACAAATCTGAAATAGCCTGCCACATAACCCGGTGTGCAGGAACATAAAAAGAATCGCTGCTAATTTTGTTTTGCAGGCACAACGGAACGCTATCTTGGCCGCCCTCGAGGACACAACATGCCAGCAAGGCCTGCTCAAATTCTACACTGTGTGGGCGGGGACGATCAAAAATTTTACTGTCGCCAAGGACCTCCGCATCACCTCTGTAGCGCGCGGCCTTTGCCCGCCTATCAACCATAAATCAACCGCAACCTAGTTGATCGGATTTTCGGAAACAACCTCCACTGGCAAATCAAATTCAACGTCCCGATGCAGTCTGATTTTTACACTATGCCGCCCCAATTCTTTGATGAAGCCGGCTATAATCTTTTTCTTGTCAATCTCCATACCACTTTCGGCTATTTTTCGGGAAATGTCAGCGGGAGTAATTGCTCCGAACATTTTTCCATTTTCTCCAGTCTTAACGGCCAGCACAACTACGACTTTCGACAGCTGGTCGAAGAGTTGATTTGCCTCTGTGAGCTCGCGTTGCTCACGCTGCTCACGGACACGAGTCAGTGTCTCGATTTGCTTTTTGTTTGCACTCGACATGCGCACAGCTAAACCCCGTGGGAGCAAATAATTGCGCGCATAACCAGCCTTAACCTTAACAGCCTGCCCCTCGCTGCCTAACTTTTCCAAGTGCTTCAATAATAATACTTCCGTTACTGCCATAGTCAAGAATTCTAAAATTTTTAAAAGGGAATGTCCTCGTCAATATCCTCCACGCTAACTGCGGGCTTGGGGGTCTTATTTTTCGCAGATAAATCTTCGGCAAAATTCACATTGTCTTGGTCATCAACGGATGCGGCCATGTTCGGATCGCTATCGACGCGCGAACCCACAAACTGAAAGTTCTCAAGAACAACGACTATTTTATTGCGTTTTTCACCACTTTGTGACTCCCATTGGTCCAAGCGTAAGCGGCCTTCTACTAGGATAGAACGCCCCTTGGTCATGTATTTACCGATGGATTCAGCCTGTTTACCAAAGGAATCGATGTCAACAAACAAGGTTTCTTCTCGCGTTGATCCGTCGGCCATTCGAGAAACCCTACTAACAGCCATGCCGAATTTACAAATCGTTGTGCCCGAAGTTGATACGCGCACTTCCGGATCGCGCGTTAGATTTCCTAGTAGGATAACTTTATTGAAAGATGCCATGTCTTTTCGCTAGCAATTTTCAATAAAAACGCGATTTATGGTTTTGTCTAGCTTAAGTTTTCCCCTTATGGCGGCCGGCACGCTAGAATCCCCTTCAATGTAGATTTGAACATACTCGCCGCTCGGAAATTTTTTATCCACGGCGCGCTCAAATACCTTTTGCCCAAGGGGTTTAAAGTCATTAATAATTCCACCCACATCAGTTACGGTATTTTTGAGCTTGGCAAAAATCGTATCAATGGGCTCGGAATATCCACGCATATCCAGAATGAAGCTAACCCTGTAATTTTTCTTGTTCGTCATAAGTTTTTCTGCGATTGGTTAGATTCATGGAACATTCTAAACCTTTGTCAAGCAGTAGCTGCAAATCGTACAAAATTTTGGGCATCATCAACTCGATGATCCTTTGCTCCTCATCGGTAAATTTTCCCAAGACATGATCCTTCAAATCCATTGCCTTGTTCTTTTTTGCTCCGACTCCTATTCTGAATCTTATGAAGCCGGGGCCGAGTTTCGACAAGATATCAATCAAACCATTGTGGCCCGCTGAGCCGCTGCGTCCCGTCAGCTTAAATTCACCGACGTCAAAGGAAATATCATCGCAGATAATCACCACTTCAGAGGAATTTATCTTAAAAAATCGGCAAATTTTCTGAACCGCCCGTCCGCTTTCGTTTACAAAGGTTGTTGGCTTTGAAAGGATCAAATTGCCATTGTCGGATTTAATCAACGCCAACTCACACTCCAACTTTTTGTCCAATTTCCAATTTCCTCCCTTGGTGACGCAAAACTTATCAAGAACGTAAAACCCAACATTATGTCGGGTTCCATCGTATTCTCTACCAGGATTTCCCAGTCCCACGAGAAGCTTCGTAGCCATTTATCATGAGCGCTACTTTGCTTCCTTCCCTTCCGTCTTCTTGGCTTCAGCAGCTGCCGTTGCTTCGGGAGATGGAGAAGCGTCAGCAACCTTGATTTCCGCCTCAGGTGTAGACTCTTCCTTCTCTTCTGCCACGTTCTTACAGGAAACCACCGCCACTTCATCACCATCGACAAAATCAACGCCCTCAATTTTTTCCAAATCCTTGATATGAACGATATCGCCCACCTTCAAGGCGCTGATGTTGACCTTGACACTACTGGGCAAATCAGCAGGCAAGCACTTCACGTTGACTTCGTGCCTCGCCATATCCAGCACTCCACCAAAATCTTTGACACCAATTGATTCCCCCACAAATTCGACAGGCACAGCGGTCGTCATCTTTTCCGCCCGTGAAACCTCGTGAAAATCGACGTGTAAGAAGCGATCGCTAATTGGATCCCGCTTCATATCGGCGATTGTCGATAAAACGGATCCCCCTCCAACGATTTTAATATTCACCAAGGAAGCGCCCTGTCCTTTTTCCCTGAGAAGCAGGCGAAATTCCTTTTCGTCGAAGGACAAAGACTGTGTCCCGGATTTTCCGTAAACCACAGCGGGAACGCGACCGGACTCCCGCAGCTTGCGCACATATTGGCGACCGGTCCCAACCCTTTTTTCCACAGATAATTCTAATTGTTTCATAGCAACCCTCTATACTTCGAAGAATAATGTACGGGAAATAAGCCAAACATTCCAAAAATCAAACAAAAAAATACATGCTTTGTTCAGAAAACTTGATTAAGCTACCGTTGTTAGTATGAATGGTGGTAAGAAAGGGAAATATGCTTGCCACATTTTCAAAAGAATTGAGGAATTGCTGGCTATAAATGGCAAATGCAAAATTTGATCAACATAATTGACATTGGAACTGGTTCCATCAAAGCTTCCCTGTTTAATTGCGAGGGAGAAAAATGCCAACAAGTTGCCTTTAGGAGTATTGACATCCGCATGGTAGATCAAATTTTTAAGGAAATTAGTGGCGACAAGCAAAACCTGGCAGCGGAAGCGATAAAAAGTTTAATCTCCTTCGGCCGGGAGAAAGGGACTAAGGATGTTATCTGCATTGCCACCTACGGGGTTCGTTCCGCGAAAAATGGAGGAAAATTTTTGGCAAAAGTGAAAGCCGAAATGGGAATTGATGTGTGCTTACTAACCGGTTTCGAAGAAGCGCGCCTCATTTGTGACTCCGTAAAAAACACCGAGGAAGCGGAGAACTTTTGGGCCCTGGATGTGGGTGGAGGCAGTGTGGAATTTAACATCTTTAATGGCACCCATATTTTTTCGATGAGCAAAAGCATCGGAGCCATTAGCATTGCCAACATCTTGCACAGAAGACAATTAAGTCTTTCTTTGAGAAATATTGCAAAAATTATCCATGAAAGCACAGGTGATGTTCCCTTTCCAGCACAAGATGCCGAAATTATCTGTACCGGAGGGTGCATATCCATCGCAAAACAATTTTTAACAACCAGTGAAAAAGTTGTTTCCGTTGGAAAACTGAAAGCCCTTTTTGAAAAAGTTTCTCCGATGTGCGCTGAGGAAAGACTTGCCTTTGGTATTCCCCAAGGGAAAGTGGATATTTTTGCCATAGGGCTCGCCATTCCAATAGCGGTACTGGCTCTGTTAAAGCGCAAAAAGATCACAATTTCTGCCGCTAATGTTAGGCACGGTGTGGCCCTAAGTCGAGCCCTGTTCATGAGATAATAATGGTCAAAATTGTAGCTCAAGACCTGGATATTCCTGTGCGGGCGGATAAATTTCTCGCCGCACAGTTCCACGATATCAGCCGGACTCAGATTAAAAAATCATTTGACGACGGCCTCGTGCTCTGCAATGGTCAAGCGATAAAGGCGAAGCAATCTCTGCGAAATGGCGATATCCTCGAAATTGAGCTGATTTATCCAGAGCAAACTACCCTTTATCCCCATGGTATGTCCCTGGAGGTACTGTTTGAAGACGAACATTTGATCATAGTAAATAAGCCGACAGGTGTGGCCGTACATGGAGGAAATGGCATAAAGAAGCCTACTCTGGTGGAAGGGGTTCTGTCTCATTGCGAATTAAGCGGGATCGGGGGCGAGTTTCGACCGGGCGTCGTTCATCGGCTGGACAAGGACACGACAGGAGCCATTATTTTTGCTAAAACGGACAGGGCATACCTGAAACTGGTCCACCTCTTTTCAACGAGAGCAATCCAAAAAGAATATTTGGCGATCGTGTGCGGCACCATGAGGACGCTGTCCGGTACTATTGATCAACCAATTGGCCGACACAAGAGCGTAAAAACGAAAATGTGCATACATTCGGAAGGGAAACCGGCTCTGACGGATTGGCAAATTCAGGAGCGCTTCGGCGAGTTGTTTTCTTTGATAAGCATTAACCTACACACCGGCCGTACGCATCAAATACGGGTTCACATGGCGAGTATCGGCCATCCTCTCCTTGGCGATGCCACCTACGGTTACAATCCTAATTTTTGCCCAAAAATTCAATGCGAAAGGCCCATGCTCCACGCTTCTAAACTCAGCTTCGTGCACCCAATAACTTCGAATGTTTTAGGGGTAAAAGCACCCTTGCCCATTGATTTTATAAGCATGGTAAATAATCTCAAAAAGCTTGAAAGTTAGAAGAAAAATCAATTGCTCAAAGTACTTTTTCAAATAACGTTTAGTCCATGGAACAGCGGAAAGGCGTAGCAATTCTATTAATGGGAGGAATGGGTACGCGCATGGGTGATTCTTGCCAGGATAAAACTCTAGTACTAGTTGCAGGTAAGCCATTGTTTTTATATTCGCTGATTGAAATAGAAAAATCAAAAAATTTTTTTGAAATCGTAATTGTTGTCAGAGACAGTGCCCAACAAAAAGAAATCGAAGGTCACTTTTGTGCACTAAACGTGCGCGCTAGTGTGAGTTACGTTCGAGGTGGGAGCTCGCGGCAAAAATCCGTCCTAAATGCCCTCTTATATGTGCAGCAAAAACATCCCAATTTCGTGCTAATTCATGATGCTGTCCGCCCCTTCGTAACTCAGAGTAATTTGCGGCAGTTACTGTTCGCGTTGGAGGATCATAGTGGAGCCATGCTTGCGCACAGGGCAACGGATACGCTTGTTGACGTTTCCAATGGGGAACGCCAATACCTTCAGCGGGACGAGGTGTGGCATGTCGAAACGCCGCAAATGTTCAACTATGAGGCAATCCTGGATGCATATATCAAAGCAAAAGGCCCCCTAACTGATGATTCAAGTGCGCTACAAAGAGATGCTAAAATAAAAATTATCGAAAATTTTCACCTTAACATAAAAGTTACTTATCCACGGGATCTTGCCCTGGTTGAAGCATTGCTAGCGAAGGAGTTGGAACGGTGAACATGAGGATAGGAAACGGTTACGACATTCACCGGTTAGTGCGGGGAAGAAAGCTAGTTTTATGCGGAGTTCCCATCGAATATGAATTGGGCCTACTTGGACACTCGGACGGTGACGTCGCCTTGCACGCTTTGGCAGATGCTATTTTAGGAGCTCTCGCCTTGCCAAATATAGGGGTATATTTTTCGAACACCGATCCAAAAAACAAAGACCTTGATTCAAAAAAAATATTAATGTTTGCGAAAAATAAGCTTCGGGAGCAAAATTTTAAAATCGCAAATTTGGACATAACGATTTTCGCCGAAATTCCAAAGCTGTCGCCATTTATGGATGAAATGAAGGCAACCATTGCCAAAGTTCTTGGCATACAAATGTCGCAGATCGGCATCAAGGCAACAACGGGGGAAGGGCTAGGCGAAATTGGCCAAGAAAAGGCCATAGCCGCCTTCGCAAACGTACTGCTGGTGGCAATTTAAAGTAAATTTTCGTTGTTTAAACGAGAAAAGTTGGTAGAGCTACAATCCTCGCTATGTTCAAATTTTTCCGAAAATTATCAGAAGGCATAAGCAAGCCCGGTAAAAAGCTTTTCCATTCACTCTCCACGCTGTTTAAGTTCGAAAAAATTGACGACACTGCCATAGATGAAATTGAGCGGGCACTGCTCGCAGCGGATTTCGGAACTAAAACGACGCAGGACATCATCGGTGAAATAAAGTCAGCGTACAAAAAGGATCCTTCCATTCGCAAGCAAAACGCTCTGAAAATTGCTTCTGCCGTGATCAAAAAATCTCTGAGCCACGCTGAAGCCGAGTTACCAACGGTTGCCGGGAAACCTCTAGTGGTTTGCTTAGTCGGAGTTAATGGGTCGGGGAAAACAACAACAGCCGCCAAACTGGCACAATCTTTCAGGAAAGACGGAAAATCGGTGCTCCTGGCTGGTTGCGACACTTTCCGCGCTGCAGCAGGCGAGCAAATCAAGGTATGGGCAGATAGGTTGAACATCGACATCGTTAGCGGACAGCCCGGTGGCGACGCTGCCGCAGTTGCCTATGATGCCTACCAATCTGCGCTGGCCAGAAAGCGTGATGTGCTCATAATAGACACCGCCGGACGCTTGCACGTAAAGTCAAACTTAATGGCTGAATTGCAAAAAATTTCCAAAACTTTAAAAAAATTGGACAGCACCGTGCAATTGTGCAACTGGCTTGTAATCGATGGTAGCTTGGGAACAAATTCGCTGGAATCTGCCAAAATTTTTCACGGCGAAATTGGCCTTCAAGGCCTTATCATAACGAAGCTCGATGGCAGTAGCCGCGGGGGAGCAATTATCAGTATACACCGCGAACTTGACATTCCAATTTTGTTCGTTGGCAGCGGTGAAAAGCCGGATGATTTCTCCCGATTTTCCGTTGATGATTATGTGGATGCCCTATTCGGCGTGGAATAAAATTTCAGAACGTTATTGCCCCGGCGCGCTTTTTTCTCACTTATTGTTTCTCCTATGAAAGATCCCAACATACAGTTCGAAGATGCGAGTAGAATTTATCTGCTGCCAAGCTTTTTTACGGCATCCAATTTATTTTTTGGGTTTTTGGCAATAATCCGTTGCATACAGGCAAGGTATTGCACCTTTTCCGAAGAAATGTCGGCATATTTTTACACCCAGGCCGTCTGGCTGGTCATTTTGGCAGGAATATGCGATTCCTTGGATGGGCGCATAGCGAGGTTGGGAGGAAAAGAATCGCTATTCGGTATGGAATTTGACTCCATTGCAGATGCTGTTTCCTTCGGCGTTGCACCGGCCTTGATGGTGTTTTTTATGATACTATCGCCGACGGAGCAATTTCCATTTTTTCGCCAAGTTGGCTGGATTTTTGGGTTCATTTATTTGCTCTGTGCCGGTGTACGCTTGGCGAGATTCAATGTAATAACACACCCCCTATTGCCAAAGCCGGAGCATGGCAAAGGCAGCCATGATTTTCTTGGGTTACCCGCTCCCGCCGCCGCGGGCGCAATAGTTTCCATTGTCCTATTCCTAAATAAATATGACTTGAAAGCGCTATCCCTCGTGTTACCTCCGCTGATGCTGCTGATTGCATGGCTCATGGTAAGTAATATTAAATATCCAAGCTTCAAAAAAGTGGGCTGGAATACCCAGGCCAAATGGGGTTCATTCATAATGGGAATTGCAATTATCGTGTTGTTTACGCTCATCCAAGAGCTTGCCATGGCGGTGATATTTTTAAGCTACATATTTTTCGGAATGGGCAGGCATATTATTCGCAGCCGCAAGGCAAAAAT
>JAIRMI010000100.1 GCA_031258795.1 Puniceicoccales bacterium
ACTCCACAGGCACTTGAACCGGAAGCTAGGATGTATCCCGCTCCCAAATTTCTATTCCGATGTTATTTTTATCGATATAGTCAAACTACTTGACAAAAGCGTATAAAGATTATACCTAGAGAATGTATGGCATGTTATACAACGGACTTGAAAAAGAGGGTGTTAAAATAGGAAAGCACGCACACAGTAAAAGAAAGGAGCGAGGTGTTCGATGTGAGTGAGCGTGCGATATTTGCATGGAAGAAGAAGTTGAGAGAAACGGGAAGTTGGAACAAGAACCGCTGAGCAGGAAATACAGGAAGTTGGATCCGGAAAAGCTAGTAAAGTATGTGAAAGAACATCCGGATGCCTATCAAAGGGAAATGGCCAGCGAATTTAAAGTGAGCACGAGTTGCATAGGCAAAGCGCTGAGAAAGCTAAAGATCACAGTAAAAAAAGACCAGGGCATATAAAGAACGGAAGGCCATCGAGGCGGCTGCTGTTCCCTAATTTACCTGCCTCCCTACTCTCACCCTATCGAAAAATTCTGGGCGAACCTCAAAGGAAAACTCTCCCATATCCTCCACTTCTTCCCTTCCCTCTTCGACGCTATCCAATATGCCTTTCTGAAGTGGGATGACTATATAAAGAGCGGGATGAGGAAAAACGTGAGGAGTATGAGGGGGCAATGTCTTTGTACAAAAATCCTCCACCTCTTCCCTTCTTTCTTCGACGCTATTCAGTATGCTTTTTTGGAGTGAGATGACTATAATTGCTCTATTTTAGCCATCAATTGATACTGCATCAATGGATGCGCAATATGATGACCGGTAATTAATGGGCTACCTTGTCCATGAGAAGGCCACTTTAAGCGCATCTTCCCTTGACATGGTGAACATCTTAGGCTTATTGGCTGGTGTTGGCGCATCATGCACATCTTCTTTTGACATACGAAATTTCTCATCTGGCTGCCTTGTATATTTGAAACCATCTCCAAAATCGTCGATCAACTTTGCAGTTTCCGTGGAAGGATCGTATATTATGTTTGGTGGCTTTAAATCACGGTGTACAATGCCGGAAACGTGCGCTACGGCAAGCGCTGATGCAATCTGAGCGCCAACCCGGGCAGATTGTGATGAGAAACTTTTTCTGTCCATTTCTTCGGGATTCATAAAAGAGTTCTCTCCCAACTCTTACCCCGGAATTTACTCATAGCAGTTGGTGAATTTTCCAGCACCAGACACGGTATCTTCAATGAATCGGGGGATAAAAATCGAGCCTAGCCAAAATGCCGCCTCTCCACGGGACAAAGCTGATACAGTTCCCTGTATCTTGGAACAAATTGAGACTTCGTGCCTCCCCTCTTCGACATCATTAATAGTTTTTTGCGTAAAAACACGCCTTTCATCTCGATCATTTGTAAATTCCACGCCTTCAGCGACCCCATGAGCACCTTCCCCTAGCTTTCTACGACTGAGTACAATGCCACCCGCAACCATCTTTTTAACCTCGCCAATCTGTGGGATAAATCTCTGATATTCCAGTTGACTATCGGGAACCGCCATAGTTTTTCTTTCAAATTGATCCGTCGGTTTAACATCAGCTTCCTTACTATCATAGGAAACGTGGATTTCACATCCAAACAATTTTCTTAAAAAAGTTCATGATGTAGTCATGACGTGAAAAAACGTACCATGTCAACAAAAATGCCCCAATTATGGACAATCTTAATGACATGATGTCTTTTCTTGGTAAATAAAAAAATCTTTAATTCGGCATTTAGAAAAGGCGATATTTCAAATGCCGCCTCTCTGTGAAAGATTTTCTCTTCTTTGCTTTAAATTTATGCAATTTACACCGATAACATGTGAAAATACAAAGTTACTCTCGTTCCCCTTACTTAACCTCGATCAAGCTATTGTCCGTGGATATGACCCTGAAGGGAGCATCGCATTCAACATTGACCGACGAACCCTCAAATAATCGGCCGGAGAAATACCTCTGCGTACCATCCTCGCTGTCAACAATGACATACACTTCTCCTCGGGCGGAAATGTTTATAATAATAGGAAAGTTTTCCGTTCCTTGGGGGACTTTTCCCTCGGAGATAGCATTATTTTCACAACGCTGGGCATCATCACCGGTACCCACACCTCCAGTGGGCTTAACAACGGCGTTATTAATGCGGTCTTTATTAATACATCGGGCGATAAATTTCCCAAGCTTTTTTAGCGCCAAATCCATAGCTTGGACGATTTTTTCACACTCAACGGACCCAACCTTGGATCGATCGGAATACTCACATACAGACACCAAGCGACTCTTCTCAAAAATTGAAATATTTGTGGATAATAGCAGTTCCGATTTACCTTCAGTGAAGATAAAATTGGAAAATCCCACGCAAACTTTATAATCGTAAATTTTGGCCGCACTCGGTTCAAACAAAGGCACCAAAATATATCTTTCTCCCAGCGCACCGCTCAAGTGATTGAATAGGGAACGGGCAATGCCATACTTCATCGGCTCAGCCCAGCGATACAGTTCGGATTGAACGATTTCACAGCTGTTGCGTAATTTAACAATTTGGGACATATCGGAGTAAGCGGGGATGCTTTCGATGTTTAGGCATATCACTTTGCAGTCGTTTTCATCGGATAGACATTTCTCGCGGCGAGAACCTCCATCCAACCCGAGAGCGTAAAACTTCGACATATCCTTTTGAGGAGAAAACAAGCATCCACAATTGAGCGTACATGAAAAAATAAGAATTAAAAACCTTTTCATAACTGCTTACCCGCAAGAATTGCATTGGGATTACGTTCCAAAAAATCAAAAAATTCACGCAACGAGCGTAACGCTGATTCGAATTGTACCAATGTTTCCTCGAGGCGCTGCCTAAAAGATGAATCGCTGCTAAACATATCCTGAAGGCCCCCAAATGATTCGGAAACTTCATCAAGTATCCCGTCAAATTTTAGATTAAACTTGCCGACAATTTCTCCTATTTCATTGAGGATGTTCTTTACGTTACCGTCATGCAAAACCTTATTAAGACTTTCGCAACTTTCACTGAAAGCTACGCTTATGCGACTCAAATTCAAACCTTCAAAAGCTTCACACAATTTAACCAAAAATGAATTAACATTCCACCCTATCCCACTAAAATCAATCTGCGCAACGTTCTTTACTACCGTATCAACGTTAGCAATAAACTCATCAAGGACTGTCCTCATGGATGGCATTTGCTGGTATTTCAACCCATCGATATCCTTAAAAAATCTTTCATCATCTTTTGGATAATAATCTATAGCGATAAAGTTTTTCCCTGTGACAATGCTCTCCAATGAGAGTTTTGCAGCTAATCCTCTGGAAATTTGTTCAGAATAAAAATCGCGATAATCCCTACTGGGGAAACGGCCCTTTTTCGCTATTTTGAGTGAAGC
>JAIRMI010000007.1 GCA_031258795.1 Puniceicoccales bacterium
TAGGTCACCGTGCTCACGTGCTGCCGCGATCGCCGCCTTGTTGGCTGGAATCTTTTCCCTAATGAGGGATTCGTATTCTTTTTTCTTCATCTCCAAGCTTTCCTTTGAAACCTTAATGATAGCGTCCGCTGACGATTTTGCCTTTGAGTTCGAAGTTATGAGATTTTGCACACTCGGGAAAATTGCTATAAATCGAGCGAGGAGCGATTTTTTCGAAAGAGAATCAAAGCCCTGATTAACTAGCAACATTTGGGCGAGATCCACAGCTTCTTCCTCGGTCGCAGTGGCTAATAAATCTTTAATAAGCATCCGGTCTTCACAGACCAAATCGGCGAGGGGAATTTTGCGAGATTTGTGCGAACCGGCTAAAACTTCGTTATCAATTGCCCATAAAATGGCGCGCAGTAGGCCTGGTACGAGTAGCTCTTGGGAAATGACAGCTTCAAATTTTTTGGCATGTCGGTTTTTAACGATCCACTGGAGCAAGGGAGTTTTTAAATTTTTTTCATGCAACCAGCGCACAAGCTGCTGTTTTACCGCTGCATCGCGCCCATTCTCACACAAATATAGGATGCAATCGTTGGCAAAGCGATCCCCTCCGTTTTTTAGTAAACTGAAACAATGCTTTTCCCACTCATCAGGAAATGTTCTCGTTATCAGACTAAAAAATTGGGTATGATAGGCACAGGGAAGATCCGCCATAATTTTTAGCAAATTTGAACTTTCATGGATAATTGATTCAATCCTCGGCTCCAGGGTATCGACGTTACGATCCAACAGCTTAGCTAACTTGTCTCTAACCAAGCAGGAAAGAAATTTTTGGCCTACGGTTAGCTTTGAAAAATTGGGAGCGGCATAGTCCGACAGCATGTCGATTACGTGATTTGCTGCATTTTTTAATGTTTCGCTTTCCATTGCCATATTCGAAATTTCTTCGGCTATTGGCAAGCGATCTTGGGCGTTATGGGTACTATTGAACTTCGCAATGACCTGTTCTTCTATGGAAATTGGATTTTCTCGCAGCTTGAGGTAGGTTACATTTCCTTCTTCCAATACCAGGCGAGGGTCCTTAGCGATCAACTTTTTCGTAACATTCCACCAGCGTTTGAAATTTTTCTTTTCTACGATATCGGCAAATGTGCGCTCGATATCTCCCATACTCGCCTGTTTATTAGGCATGACTTCAATAAATTCTGTCAGCATTCCAATGGAAGATTTTTTCAGTTGCTGCCTGATCCCTTCCGGATCCATGTGGAAGCGCACGATGAGATCGTTTTCGTCCAACATTTCCAGCTTTTTTGCACAGAACATCGGATCCATTTCCTGGCCAACTTTACCGTTCACAAAATCTATAATCAGCCTATTTTTGCTGCTATCATATCCTTTAATTTTCCCGACTCCCCATATTTGGTGAATGCAATACGCTCCCTGTGTCATTCTCTCCAGCTTACTCCGCACGCGCTCATTGCGAACATCATTTCCCATTAAGTTATCAATTATTTGTTTATCCATGATTAGTGCAATTTTACTGACAGAAATAATCTTTCTACCAACCTAGTTTAGGCATGCCCCTAGATATCTTGTCAAGTTTTTTGTGAAAAATTTCCTCAAAACGCGATTTTGGCGTGCTTAATTTTTACATAATACATAATTATCTCCCAATGAACTACGGTGAGGGATTTGCGAAAAAACGAGGATTTTCCTTATTGGAGATGGTTCTTGTGATCGGGCTAAGCGGCGTAATTTTGGCTGCCGTTATGGCACTGACGCTCACCTTTGCAAATGTTTATTTATCCTCTCCTTCCTTTGAAGCCAAGATCGAACGCGATGTTTTTGCGAAAAAATTGATTAAAAAGTTTCTAACCGAATATGGATCCGCGGAAACAGAAACGCAGGCTGAAGTTGATGCCGCTGGTAATATTGAAAAAGGGAAGCATGATGATATCGACGACGAATTATTTAGCTCGGGCATTCTTTGGCAAACGGATGACGTTCCCATATTTATTGGAGAAAATCGAGGCGGAATTTTTACCCTTGGGCTTGTTATGGGAACCAGTCAATTCAAATTGATTTGGAAATCGGAGGATGATGTTGAGTTTAAGCATTTAGTTTTGTTCGACGATGTCCGAAAGGTGAGCATTTTTAGCTACGATGGAGAATATGATTCTTGGTCGGAACATGAATTTTCTGATGGCGTTGTCTGCAAGGTTCTCAAAGATTACGCAGTTTGTTGTTTGGGCATTTTCCACCATGAGGAAGCAGCCATAATCCCTCTTTTTTAGGATCCGTTAATTTTATACTTGCAACTGCGATAAAACATATGAGAATGCCATCATGGCAGAAAATTTGCAGGAAAAGGTCAACTCCCGTACACCGCTGGATCTTACTTGGACTGATGTTGAAGAATTATCGAATTTTGTTACCGGTGGCGGTAGGATTTTGCCGCGCAAAATGACTGGTTTGTCTGCCCATCAGCAAAGGCATGTTACTCGCATGATAAAGCGCGCCAGAAACATGCTGCTAATGAAGTAACATGGCAGTCAACGAAATTTCGTTGGCGGTGAAGCTTTTGCGAGCGAATAATGTTGTCGCGTTGCCAACGGAGACAGTATATGGGCTTGCCGCTTCCATAAAATCAGAGGTAGCCCTAAGGAAGATTTTTCAGATAAAGGGGCGCCCTCTGTTGGATCCGCTAATTGTTCATCTGTTGGATTATAACTGGGTTGGGGAATATTCCTACATTGATGGGTTAAGAGTCAACGTAAAGGTGTTAGCAGATGCCTTCTGGCCTGGTCCACTGACGATCATTTTACAAAAAAAACCGGTGATTCCGACAATCGTAACGGCAGGGTCAGATTTTGTAGCACTTAGATGTCCGGCACACGAAATTTTCAGAAAAGTTTTGAAGTCCATAAATGTCCCATTGGCGGCGCCGAGTGCGAACCCGTTTGGATGTTTGAGCCCGACAACTGCCAAGCATGTCCAGGATAGTCTCGGCGATAAGATTCCTTTGATTATAGACGGGGGGCTTTGTAGCGTGGGCGTCGAATCCACCATACTGGATGTGACATCGGATATGCCCCGCATCCTGCGTCCGGGGGCAATCTCAGCCAGCGATATTGCTCAGATTCTAAAAATACCCGTGCTCGATTATAGCCCTTCCATAAGTTCAGCAACTGCCCCGGGACAATTAAAGCAACATTACGCTCCGAACACGCGTCTTATTTTAGCCGAAACAGCTGAGGATTTATCTTCACTAGTAAAAAACGCATCCCCGTCGCAAATCACGGGAAAAGCAGCTTTTGTATATTTGAAACGGCCCCATGATTTTTACCACATAAACGACATATTTTGGCTAAGCAATAAGGGAGACTATTTTGAAGCAGCCAGGAGCCTGTTCGACATGTTGCAGAACTTGGACAGAGCTGGATATGACGTAATATATTGCCAAAAAGCTGAACAAAAAGGCGTTGGCATTGCCATAAACGACCGATTGACGCGTGCCGCTGCAAAATTTGCGAATTAGTTGGTTACACTTGGCCGATTTCTTTCAATAGTTTTGAAAATTCGGCATGTTTTTCTACGTTGAACGGCTTGCCGCCTCTGATGCGATCGAAGGATATGCATGTCAAAATGTTGCCGTTGTCTTCGTCCAATCCAATCACCCCGGATACCCCATTTAATGCAGATTGTACGGCCAATACTGCACTACACTTTATCAATTCGAGGTCAGGAGTGTTTGCTTTCGCAGAGCGGGCAAAATATCCACTTTTTTGTACGAGAACCTTTTCGGCCGACAGTTTTTCAGCAAACTGTGAACCGAACCATTTGCCCGGATTTACCGCATCGAGTTTGATATGGCCAAAGGCATCGACGGGGATATTTTCTCCGTTTTGGCGCATGATTTCAACAATCTCTTGAATACATGCTCCTTCACTGACGAAGATGTTCACATTGCCGATCCTGTCCATGATATTTTTTAGCCTTGCCGCTTCGTCGTTGATATTAACGGCCAATTCAGGTATGTAAACGCCGTGGGTATCGAATTTTTCGCGGCTTAGTCCAAGATTAGGTAGGAAATCTTTTTGGAACAAAATTTTCCGATAGTCTACGGTGGCTTGGGCCGTCAGCCACCCACAATTGCGCCCCATAATCTCGTGAACGATAAGCATGCGCGGGTTTGCCGTGTTTTCAGCAACGATATGTTCAAAAAATTTTGCCGACTCCTCGGCGGCCGTCCAGGCTCCCAGGCTTTGCTTTACCGGATAAACGTCGTTATCCACCGTTTTTGGCAAGCCAACAACTTGCAAATCATAGCCGTGTGTTTTTAAAAATTTTGCCAAATCAGCGGCAGCGGTATTTGTATCGTCTCCACCGATGGTGTGTAAAATACTGATATTGTTCCTAATAAGTTGATCGGCAGCAATTTGCAATGGATTCTCCCCTTCGCGTACAAGCCCCCGTTTCACACAATCGGCAACGTTGGTCAACTTTACTCTGCTGTTTCCAATGGGACTTCCACCAAAATTATGTAGAATTGAAATTGCTTTTTTATCGGAGGGGGATACGGTCACAAAATCTCCGAGCAATAGGCCCTTGTATCCGGATTTATAGCAAATAATTTCCACATCCGAAGTGACTTTGGCATACTCCTCGATGAGGAATGCAATCGAGGAAGAAAGGCATGGAGCAAGCCCACCGGCGGTAAGAATGGCTACGTTTTTCACGGAAGAACGTTAGAATTTTTTTTAAATTTTTGCGAGAATTATTTGCAAGATCTTGCTCGGTTAAAGGGATAAAATACGAATAATGGCCTTCCGCTAACCTCTTTTTCGGGAACGGTTCCCCAAAACCGACTGTCACCACTATTCCTCGAGTTATCTCCGAGGACAAAATATTCGCCCTCTTTTACTTTGACGACGTTTTGCTTGGCTAGGGATCCCACATCCGTGTATCCACGGTATCCGTTGGTTTTGCTGCTTTCATACTCAAAAACTTCCGATCCTCGAATTTTGCTGCCATTTCTGTACAATATGCCACTTACAACTTTGATAAGATCGTCACTTCGCCCTACTAAGCGCTTAATAAAGTAGCGTGGATCTCCGGGCAGGTTCTTTATTTTCTCCGTGCGAAAGACGACTGCCTCACCTACTTTAGGTTTGCGAAAGTGGTAGGCAAATTTGTTAACGAACAACACGTCGCCGCATATTCTATCAAAATTTACGATCGTTTGTCCCGCTTCGAGGTGTATGCCCGGGCGAAACCACATTGTATCGGCCGCAACTTTGAATTTTTCCGGTGAAGTAGTGTAAAACTTTTGCCAGCTTTTTTGACCATTCCCAAATTGTTCAAGGAAGACGTCATCCAAGGAAAGGTCGTCCGGCACACGAATTTCCTGATATTTGTTCCCGATTTTCACTTTATACACACGTTCCGTTGTAGAGATGAGCCCCAAACAGCTCCTTTTATTTTTGCGCTCAAACTTTACTACTCCATCACGCGCCCCCAGGCGGGAGTGCCCTTTGAAAATTGGAATTTCCAAGGATCCGGAATAATCCGCCTTGATGTGAAAATTTGTCGTTCCGTTGAAAATTTTATTAAAAAACTTTTTGCTGCGAGATGGCTTTTTCTCGTCGATGGAATGAACCTGGCTCGTTACACCGTAATAAGTTGGCAGCATGGAATTTGTCGGTATTTGAAAAGTTTGAACGAAAAATGCCCGCAGCGCTATGGCCACAATTGAGGCTACCAGCAGGACTTCACAGTTGTCGTTGAGAGACCTTACGGGGTAAATGTCGCCACCGTATTTCAACAGAAGGGCGTCTAAACTTTGTGATATTTTCGTCATTTCGCCATCGTTGTTGCCGCTAATTGCTATTTTAAGAGCGCTTCTAAGCATACCAATTTCCATGGAATTTTGTGTGGACATCGCATGCTTGCGGAAATTTAGCACTTTTTTGCTATATATCAACAGGAACTTCGCTTGCTTTTTTGTAGCACAGATCCCATTTTGCCCAAAGAACGTTGCCATTATTCCCCAATTAGAAGTTTAGTGATGATTTGGTCAACAGTAAATGGGCAATCTATTGCCAAAAGTTTTCTGCGAGATTGTGCTCCGGAAATTATCTTTATTAAATTTTTGCCCAGCGAAAGCTTATTTGCCAGCAACCGTACCAAGGCTTCATTTGCCCGAGAGGAGTCCGGGGGCTCTTGAATTTTTATTTTTATACCATCGCCTTCCTTACCAACCACATAACTTTTCGATGAATTTGGTATGATATGCACGGGAATGATTGCCATTTGAAGTGCGGCCGACTTTGTCCTTTAAAGAGTTTTTTCTTGCTTCTTCCCTATGCTATAACAGTACTCGCAGTCCGTGCCTTCGTTGAAATTTCGCTTGTAGCGCATATTTCAATTTTCCCACCTTGCGTTTTTTCTGCTCCATCATTTAAAATATATTTCCTCACGTTGTCCTCGCCTACTATGCGTACGGCGATATCTCTTCCGTGCAGCTTTTCGAGACCGTTGTATCGGCAAATTACGGCTCTTTTAAAAGCTTCTTCGGGGCCATATTTTCTTATCGAGAATGATGTGCACTTTTGTTCTCCCGGAGCTGGACGCCATGTCACGGAATAAAATTCCAGCTTGCTTCCATTTTTCCCCGGCTTTGTAAGCCGCGATATACCGATTACCCCCGTTGTGTTCCTCACATCGCTGTAAACAATTTTTTTTGCTCGCGGATCGGCTGGAATGGCTTTCAGACGGGCACTTAACTCCTTGCAAAAGGCAAGTGCCTGGTTCAGGGCTTCTTCCGAAGAACCTATCTTGCGATCACTAAATAGCTTAGAATATCGTTTTCCATTTTTGTATCCTCGAACTAACCACCCCTTTGTGGTCTTTGAATCGATTCTACTAATTCCTTTGTAGTGTACTCTTTTATGTTGTGTAACATTGTTATCCATATTTTACTCCATGTATTAACTTATGAATGGCACGGTAGGAACTTTCTTTTACAAGTCAATACCGTAAGTTAGTAAATTTTGCATAGTTCGCATTAAAAGTTTAATTGCCCATCTAGGCAAGAATATTCAAGTCTTTTTCTTTGATTTTTTCTTCAACCATTAGAGCAGTTTTTAGCGCATCCATCCCAAGTCTGGCCCCAACTTTTGGCTGTGAGCTGGAACGGATGCAATTGAGAAACGATAGTAACTCGATTTTTAGCGGTTCTTCTTTCTCGATGGGGATCTCTAATTTTTCGAAAGTTTTATCAGCGGGTTTTATAAGATGCCCTTTTTGATTCATAAAATCCAGAGAAAGATACATATTTCGTTGAAATATGCGAATTTCCCTCATTTTTTTCTCGCTGATTCTGCTAACACTAATGTCTGCCACGCTCCCGTTTTTAAAATGCAACCGAGCATTTGCAATATCTGTGTTCCTTGACAACACGGACATGCCTATTCCCTCTACGCGAGCCACTTCCGATTTTGCGAGCTGCAGAACGATGCCGATGTCATGGATCATGAGATCTAAAATTACGCTAACATCCGTGCCGCGCGAAGTAAAAGGTGCTAGCCGCTGCGTTGCTATGAACCGCGGAAAGTTAACGGTTTTTTCTAAAAATTTCATTACAGGATTATAGTGCTCAATGTGGCCAACTTGCAGAACGAGATTGCGAGCTTCTGCTTCGCGGCACATTTGTTCCGCATCGGTTAATGAAAAACACATCGGTTTCTCCACTAGTAAGTGGAGATTTTTTTTTAACAATGGTATGGCGATTTCGGCATGTTTGTCCGTTGGAATGGCGATGCTTGCGCAGTCACAATTAGCTGCAACTTCTTCCAAGTTTTCAAATACTCGGCAATTATGGAGCATTGCAATCTCCTTGGCTCGGGCACTGTCACTATCCAATACGCCGACCAGCTTGCAACTTTCGAGCTGCGAATATAGCCTCGCATGATGTTGACCGAGAAATCCAACGCCAATAACGCCACACCTTATATCATTAGCCATTAGCCATTATGTCACTTGTCATCAGCCAGAAAGTATGAAGAAATCTAATACTTGCAAGTCAAACTTTTCGAAGAAAATTGAAGTCCTTACGTAAAAGCTTGACTATTTGTGCAAAACACATGTTTTCAGCCGAAAGCGGGCATAGTTTAGAGGTAAAACCCATGCCTTCCAAGCATGTGTCGTCGGTTCGATTCCGTCTGCCCGCACCAGGGCGCTAAGCCGCTGAAATAAAGGAATAGCAGAAGACTGGAAAAAGCAGGAAACGATAAAAGCAAAAGCTCAATCCCGCAATAATTCAGCAAAATTCAATCAGTCCCAAATTTTTCATTATCCACCTATATCTACCTATTAGGATGCAGGATGATGAAATTCCTTCGAGATATTAAATTTCCTTAAATTTCTCGATTTGACAAAATTTTAGCAAATATTTCTTTAAAACAACAAAATATTCTTTGCTCTGCGTAAGCATAGTAGATTGTAGTCTATTAAGTTAGTGTCAGGACTCATAAATTCAAATAAAAAAGGAAAGAGCAAGCGATGCAAATGGAAGAGAAGAAAGCGTGTAAGAAAAGAAAGTGAGATCACAGCGATCATAGGGGCGTACAATTTGCTGCCGAGTCCACCTTTGGCGCCCAATGTGGGGTGCGGTGCCAACGCTTCAATTTACGGAAGATGTTTT
>JAIRMI010000063.1 GCA_031258795.1 Puniceicoccales bacterium
TCTTGGAGTAAGAGATCTACTACGTCCGAATTAGTTTCAATTAATTTTATCCAAAGGTATGGGTTGACGCCTGGGCTTGTTGCTGCTCCTATAAATGCTTCCCTGTTTTCGGGCAAGAGCTTTATTGCGTCTGGGTTTCTAAATATTACATCCAAAGCATCTGCAGAGATGTGTGGGTGTGTTACTACTCGCGCAAATGTCTCTGGGTCTTGGATTTGGTGCAAGAGCTCTACCGCACCCTGGTGTCTAAATACCACATCCAAAGCATATAAGGGAATGTCTGGGTGTGTTACTACTTGTGCAAATGTCACTGGGTTTTGGACCAAGAGCTTTATTGCGTCCTGGTGTTGAAATATTGCATCCAAAGCGCGCCAAGAGATCTTTGGGCATGTTGCAACTTTTATAAATACCTCTTCTCGGAGCAAGAGCTCTAATACCTCATCACATTCAAATATTTTTTCCCATTCGTTCCAGGGGCGTTCCCTTGCTATGAGCGTATCAGCTAGGGTTTGCGGATCGCCAGTTGCTAAAGCAGCAGCCACATCTGGTGGAAGATTGGCGGCGGCAGTGGCCCTGTTTCCCAAAGTCGTACCTTCAGTCCCCCGTTGATCGGGCTCATGTATGGGCTGCGATCCCTGGTGTATGGAAGATACAGGCACCTTTGCCGCACCTGTGCCTGAAGATGAAGCTGTTTCAGACGCCAGAGAAGACCTGCGTGAAAATATATTTGATATCACGCTTCTTATGTTTGATATCATGCTTCTCATATATTAAAATTCATTTTTTTTAATTATTCATACAAATTTCCAGCCAAAGCTGAGCTTGCACTTAAAATGATTTGGCAATTGGATGTCAATGATTATTTTAACATTAAAAACTTTCCTGGCACAAGGCACAATTGGTTTACTTTCCTAGGCTGGAAATTTTTTCATGCACAGAATTGTACAGGATATTACTATGAGCTGCAGAATATGCATTAAAGAGAAATAGGAGCCAAATTGGTGCCTAAATAAACTCATCAATGGGACGCTGATCGCACCGGCAACCGTTGATAAAAAGTAAACAATGCCGTAGATTTCGCCGATGTGTTCCTGGCCGAAAATTTTTGACCATGCGGCAACCAATAACACTCTGTGAGCCCCCCAAGTTACCCCCATTGATAGAGCATACAACATGACACATCCATAATTTTGAGAAAAGTCCAATCCTAGAAGTCCGAAAAATTGGGCCAAAAACATGAGTAAAATGCTAGCTTTAATTTTGCCAAGATCCATGAGCTTACCGAAGAAAAAGCCCGCAACAACCGTAGCAATGCTGAGAGGCACATAGCTGCCAAGGGCAATATTTTCAGAAATTCCCCGCTCGCGAAAAATATCCACGATATGGATCGCCGTTCCCGTCCCGATGAACTCATTCATGCACAAAGCCGATGCTATGCACCAAAAAACTGATGTTTTAAGCAATTGTCCTTTGGAAACGAAGGGCAATTGCTTGCATTGCACTTTTTTTTTCAACGGAAGCTGAACTGGTTCGACTTCACTTCGATTGTGCAAAAAGAATAAAATTAGAAAAAACAACGCCAGTCCGCTCAAAGATAACACCCTTAGGGCATGCCCCCAATCGTCATACTTTGCCAACGACCTTATTGTTTGTGGAACAAATCCTCTTGACGAAGACACAAAAAATCCATAGATGGCTATGGCGAGGCCCTCGTTGCCACTAAATGTTCTAACAATTTGCATCCTCCCAAGTAAGGGAAGAACGTTTTGCCCTAAAAATCGCATCATGGATAGGCATATTAGAAAAAAAACAGCGGAAAAAATTTCCCATGAAACGGCATAGTGCACAAGTTGATACAGAGCAAAACAGCTTCCAAAGCAAAACAGTGTCAATGCCCATAACGGTAAGGCCAATAAAAGTGACTTGCGGATGCCGAAGTAGTCAATCAATCTGCCGCTCACCAATATCCCACATCCTCCCAATATGGTGGCAGCCATGTATATAACACTAAACGTCGTACGCGACAGGCCAGTGGTGCGTAAAATCGGCTCGGTGAGAGCGCAAAATCCCATCGATTGTCCGGGCAGAGAACATATCACCAGCGCACACGCAATGGCAAAAATCGCATAATTTTTTACCCTGTTGCTAAGCATATTGGCCTCACCGTAAAATTTTTGACTTGCATTTTCAATCTTTTTAATGTTGATACATTTTTTAGAGTATGCGAGACGATTATTTAAAAGCAGCAGCGGCAATCATTAGCGAGCCGAATATTTTGATAAATTTAGTTTCTCGCCGAGTTAAGCAGCTTAAGGGCGGCGCAAAGGCGTTGATCGACTCACTGGAACACCTTGACAACGAGGATGTGGCTCTGCGCGAAATCATTGAGGGGAAGCTCACGTACAGCTTGTATCTGGGTAGCTAGATGTAGGCATCGTCCATGACTAGCAGTAAACGATCGAATAATTCACAAAAAGAGATTCACAACAAGAAAGCGGTTCATAACTATCTCATAGGCGATAAATTTGAGGCGGGTGTTGTTCTTTGTGGCACTGAGGTTAAGGCGATTCGCCAGGGGCAAGCTCAAATCTCCGATGCTTTTGTCAGATTCAACCGCGCTTCGGACGCGATCCTCTTCAATGCGAACATAGCGGAATACAGTTTCGGTAACACTGAAAATCACCCAGTTACACGGGCACGCAAGCTTTTGTTGCACAAAAACGAACTAAAAAAATTAAAAGCTGCGATCGAAATAGACGGTCTGGCTGTCCTGCCGCTGCGCATGTTTTTTTCCCACGGTTTGGTCAAAGTAGAAATTGCGATCTGCCGTGGTAAGAAGCTGTTTGACAAGCGGGAGACATTGAAAAAGCGTACGGCGCTGCGCGAAGCCGAACGAGCCTTGGCTAGATTTAAACGCTGAGCAATCAATTTTCTTTGCATTTAATATTTCAACCGCTTAAGTGGCAACAATAATTTAATGCGCAATGAAGCAACGCACGATCTCGAGAGAAGTAACCGTATCCGGCAAGGCACTGCACACGGGTAATGAAGTAGTTTTAAAGATTAAACCGGCTCCGATAAACAATGGCATAGTTTTCCACAGAATGGATCAATTTGGAATTCCAGAGGTAAAGGTTCAGGTGGAAAGTTTGGGTTGCGAGTCCGTCCGCTGTACGACTCTCATCGCAAATAACACTACTGTGCTCACCGTCGAACACGTTTTGTCGGCGCTTAACGGCTTGCAGATAGACAATGTCGACATCGAGATGAATGCCTCCGAGCCGCCGATTTTGGATGGTTCATCGAAGCACTACGTCAACCTTCTCTTATCCGCCGAACCCGTTGACCAAGAAGAAGATAAAAAATATTGCATCCTAAAAGAACCGGTCTCCATTTCCCACGGAAATCGTTCGATGATCGCCCTGCCTCACAACGGATTGAAAATAACTTGCACTTCCGCCGATGATCGCGGCATACATACGCAACACCTGTCGGTAGACATAGATGAAAAAACCTATATCTCGGAACTTGCCCCTGCCAGAACATTTACCATATACGAAGACATCGAGGAATTGCTCAAGCTGGGCAAAATCAAGGGTGGCAGTCTGGATTCAGCCGTCATAATCAGGGGGGATACGATTCTGTCCAAGGAGCCGTTACGCTTCAAAGATGAGTTCGTTCGCCACAAAATTTTGGACATAATTGGCGACTTAGCCGTACTTGGAATGCCTCTCAAAGCTCACATTATAGCCGTTAGACCGGGGCACACACTCAACGCCGAATTGGTTAAACAAATACACGATAAAGGTGGAGAAGGGAGCGAAAGTGGTGCAAAACAAAGGGACGAAGAAGCGACCAGGCTTTATGAGTCGGCAATGGATATTAACCAGGTGTTAAACACGCTGCCCCATAGATATCCCTTTCTTCTAATCGATCGCGTGGTAAAATTTACAAATGAGGGTGAGCTGCGGGCAATAAAGAATGTGAGCATAAACGAGCCCTATTTTTCCGGACACTATCCGGGACAACCGGTCATGCCTGGGGTGCTGCAAATCGAGGCGATGGCGCAGGCCGCCGGGTTACTCATGATGAAAGTAGGCAACTACAGAAATAAATTGGCCTATTTCATGAGTTGTGATAAAGTAAAATTTCGCCGCGTTGTCATGCCCGGCGACCAGCTCGTTATTGACGTAAAATTGACCAAATCTCGTGGAAATAAAATAGGCGTTGCTGTGTGCGAGTGCAGGGTCAATGGTAAGGTTGCTTCATCCGCTGAGCTGATGTTCACCATCGTAGAAAACAAGGATTAACCAGGTGGCTATACATCCCACAGCAATTATAAAACCGGGTGCAGAGCTGGCAGATGATATTGTCATCGATGAATATGCATACGTAGGGACGATGGTCAAGATCGGTCGTGGGTGCGTGATTAAACACCACGCTACCGTGGATGGGCGCACGACCATCGGAGAAAACAATATCATTCATCCCTATGCCTATATCGGTGGCCTCACCCATGACCTGAAATATAAGGGCGGGGAACCGGGCCTAAGGATTGGCTCTCGCAATGTGTTCCGAGAATTCTGCACAATACACGTCAGTACTCAGGTAGATGCAAGCACGATCATAGGCAGCGACAACAGTTTTTTGGCCTATTCCCATGTCGCTCATGATTGCCTAGTTGGCGACTGTGTCATAATGAGCGCTCAGGCTGCGCTGGCTGGGCACGTTGAGATCGGTGATTACGCCAATATCGGGTGGTCCAGCGGAGTTCACCAATTTTGCAAGGTGGGGAAATACGCCATGATTGGGGCCTGCAGCAAAATCATCCAGGACGTCCTTCCGTTTATGCTGGCCGATGGTAACCCGGCAAAAGTGCGCTACATTAATGTCGTAAACATGCAGCGCAACGGATTTTCTAAGGTACAAATAAGCAATGCTAAGCGCATTTTTAAAATTTTTTATACTCAAGGATTAAACCGCCAACAGGCTTTGCACGCTCTTGCCAAAGAAGAAATTGATCCCTCTCTCCGGAAGGCCATGCTTTCTTTCATTTCAACGAGTACCCGCGGTCTCGCCTAGGGTCAGGACTCATAAATTCAAATAAGAGAGGAAGGAGCAGGGGATGCAGATGTGGTGGAAAAAGGTGTGTAAGAAAAGAAGGTGTGGGCGCGGCGATCATAGGGGCATACAATTTGCTGCCGAATCCACCTTTGGCGCCCAATGTGGGGTGGCGGTGCCAATGCTTCAATCTGCGGAACATGTTTTCGATTTAGCTTGCTACCAAGCCCTCCTTTGGTTCGCCCGATGTGCTGCGAGGAAGCTCCCCTTTTTTAGGCTCGCCGCTGTCCTGTAAGTCTTTCAGCAGTTCACCGGCATCAACGATGTCGCTAACGTTCCCAAGCGGTCAGCAGTAGCCTCACGGCTGCCCGAAAGCGTCGCATGGGGCATACAATTTGCTGCCAAGTCCTCCTTTGGTTCGCCCGATGTGGGGTGGCGGTGCCAATCCTTCAATCTACGGAACATGTTTTCGATTTAGCTTGCTACCAAGCCCTCCTTTGGCGCCCAATATGCTGCGGGGAAGACCTTCTTTTTTTAGGCTCGCCGCTGTCCTGTAAGTCTTTCAGTAGTTCACCGGCGCCAACGATGTCGCTAACGTTCCCAAGCGGTCAGCAGCAGCCTCATCGGCCGTCCAAGGCCATCACAAACGGCATGTGGCTTGCTGCCAAGTCCTCCGTTGCCTCAATCCTTCCCGAAACCAATGGGTGTCGTACCCTTTGCCTGTCAACGGGTAATCGGTAACTCGCCGCTGTCCTGTGAACCTTTAAATGGGTTGCGTCCATCATC
>JAIRMI010000018.1 GCA_031258795.1 Puniceicoccales bacterium
TTTGTGAGGGTTGAGGATTGGGATCGCTAGTTGCAGGAGATGGGAGAGCAGTTGGAGTTTTGTCCCTAGGTATTTCTGGGCCGGCAGCAGAAGTCCTTGTGGCCAAAGCACTGGCTAAATCTGATGTTCTATCTTTCGACACGTTGGTTAGGCCTTGGGGGCCAGGGATAATTGGCGATTGTGTATGCGAATCGTTGACACCTTGTCCGGGATGTGCCACATGCTCTACGTGACTAGCTTCCATTTCGTTTTCCTAAAAAGTCAGGAAAATGATACAATAAATTTTGCCTAATGCAAGCGCAAATTGTTCTCAAGGAAAAGTTTCGAAATGAATGAATTGCTTTCTGTGTTTTTTCATTTGCTTATATATAAGATCTCTTTACCTCTTATCCAACAAGGATCTCTCCAAATTTATCCATCTTAGAAATGACTGTATCATATTTTTTTAGACGCTTTTGTCAAATTTTTGTTTTTCGCAGCGAAAGCGAAATAAATCACCCAATCAAGAATTGACGCATACCGTTCCGGCTCGTGTATTGACAATTTTTTCACAACATCTGCCGCTATGCCCTCATCCTCGGTTTAGGCGAAAACGAAATTCACTGCTATGGTGGTCAATTTCGTTTTTTGAAATAAATGTTGACGTTTGCACCTTGCCGTGCAGATTGCTGGTGATCAGTCTCCGGGTGATTCTTTCGGATTGTTTTGGGCGTATGCCCTTGTAGCTCAGTCGGCAGAGCGCATCCTTGGTAAGGATGAGGTCGGCGGTTCGAATCCGCTCGGGGGCTCCAGTTTTGTAATTTGTAGTATTTAAATTTTATAGAGAAAAAGGAATAACATGGCAAAAGAAACATTCGCGAGAACAAAGCCTCACGTCAATGTAGGCACCATCGGTCACGTTGATCACGGTAAATCGACTCTGACAACGGCATTGTTAAAAGTACAGTCTGACAAGGGCTTAGCTGAGTTTAAATCATACGCAGATGTCACAAAGGGAGGGACGGTGCGTGATTCTAGCAAGACTGTCACGATCGCCGTATCGCACGTGGAATATGAGAGCGAAAATAGGCACTACGCCCACGTTGATTGTCCAGGGCACGCCGACTTCGTCAAGAACATGATCACCGGCGCCGCCCAGATGGATGGGGCAATTTTGGTTGTTAGCGCTTACGATGGTCCCATGCCGCAAACCCGTGAACATATCCTGCTAGCGCGTCAAGTTGGCGTTCCCAGTATTGTTGTATTCCTAAACAAGGTAGACTTGTTGGATGATGCGGAGTTGCTGGATCTCGTTGAAATGGAGGTGCGCGATTTGCTAACCAAGTATGAATATAAGGGTAATGACATCACCGTCATACGCGGATCGGCGCTGGCGGCCCTTGAGGGCAAGGCCGAAGGCGTTGAGGCGATTAACAAATTATTGGCTGCCCTCGATAAGGATATTTCGATTCCTGTGCGTGACATCGATAGGCCGTTCCTGATGGCAGTTGAAGATGTATTTTCCATAACTGGTCGCGGTACGGTGGCAACGGGGAGAATTGAGCGCGGCTGCGTAAAGGTGGGCGAAGAAGTCGAAATAGTCGGCTTGGGTGAAACCCGCAAAACGACATGTACCGGCGTGGAGATGTTCCGCAAGTTACTGGAGCAGGGGCTGGCTGGCGATAATGTGGGCATATTGCTGCGCGGCGTAGAAAAAGATCAGATTGAAAGGGGTAACGTTTTAGCCAAACCCGGATCCATAAAACCACATACGCGCGGCAAGGCGGAAGTTTATGTGCTTTCAAAGGACGAAGGGGGAAGGCACACTCCATTCTTCAATGGTTATCGTCCCCAATTCTTCTTTGGCACGGCCGACGTTACCGGAGTTGTACATTTGCCGGAGGGTGTCGAAATGGTGATGCCCGGTGATAATTTAGGTGTGGAAGTTGAACTGCAGAAGCCAATCGCCATGGAAAAGGGACAGCGCTTCGCTATCCGCGAAGGAGGGCGTACCATAGGTGCCGGCCGAATAACGGAGATTGTTGCCTAGTGTTGAATTGTAAGAATTGATGTTTTTTCATCAAAGCTTAGGGGAATAGTTCAATTGGTAGAGCAACGGTCTCCAAAACCGTAAGTTGGGGGTTCGAGTCCCTCTTCCCCTGCCAAAGTAGGTTCCATTGGAGTATGACAAACCCATTTACAAAAGTTAAGAAATTTTTTGCAGAGATAGTCGTTGAGCTAAAGAAATCGTCGTGGCCAACAAAAAAATCGCTCAAGCAATCGACGATCATTGTTATTGTAGCAATGTTCCTTTTTGGTGTGTATATCAGTGTGATTGATTTTTCTCTTTTTCACACGATAAAATTGATTAACTTGGTGGTTAAGTAGGATTCAGGCAAAAATGTACGAAGATTTACCGGAGGCAAAATGGTTCACGTTACAGACTTTGTCGAATCAGGAGTACAAGGTCAAGACTAGCATTGAAACGATCATAAGGGAAAATGGCTTGGAAAATGTAATTTCCGAAATATTGATTCCATCGGAGGTTGTTTCCGAGATAAAAAACGGAAAAAAATATACACGCACGCGTAAGTTTTATCCTGGATATGTTTTCATTCGCATGAAAATGTATGACAGGGATGGGGAAATTCTACAGACACCGTGGCAGTTGGTTAGAAATGCAAATGGTGTGGTACGTTTTGTTGGTAATAATAACCCCGTGGCGCTCAAGGAAAGCGAGATCGGCGAAATAATAGCCAAGATGGAAGCCGTCGAGGGGAAAAGCGTGCCAAAATTCTCCTTTGACATCGGCGAAACCGTAAAAATTAACGATGGGCCATTTTTGAACTTGACAGGCGAAATAGAAGCGATTGATACTGAAACTGGCAGGCTTAGAGTGCAGGTGTCGATGTTTGGACGGCTCACTCCGGTTGACCTCGAGTTTTGGCAAGTGAAAAAGGCTGAAGTTGGTGATAATTGATGAAGTTTAGGACATGAGATGGCAAAGAAAGTCGTCAAAGAAATAAAGTTGCAACTCCCTGCGGGAGCGGCTAATCCCGCACCGCCGGTCGGGCCGGCGCTTGGTGCAGCGGGTGTGAACATAATGGGTTTTTGCAAGGAATTTAACGCCAAAACCAAAGATCAAAACGGTTTGATCTTGCCCGTTGTCATTTCCGTATACGCGGATAAGTCTTTTAGCTTTATTTTGAAATCTCCGCCAGCCTCCGTGTTGTTGAAGAAAGCGGCCGGGATTGAAAAAGCTTCCGGCGTACCAAATCGCACTAAGATCGGGAAGGTCACCAAAGCGGACGTTATAAACATTGCCAAGACAAAGATGGAAGATTTAAATGCCAATTCGGTTGAGGCCGCCGCCAAAATTATCGAGGGTACCGCCAGGAGCATGGGCATTGAAGTTGTGTGAAAATTTTGTTATGAAAAAATCAAGTAAGCGACATGTTCGAGCGCAGGAGGTCGGGGATCTGAAAAAGGAATATCAGGTTGATGAGGCCGTTGAACTGCTGAACAAGATGCCGAAGGCGCGTTTCGACGAGACGGTGTCCGTATCGGTGCACCTTGGCGTAGACCCCAAGCAAAGCGATCAAATGGTGAGAGGGACGGTTTCATTGCCCAATGGCAGCGGAAAGACCGTTCGCGTTTTAGCGTTTGCTGAGGATGTGGATGGGGCGCTCAGGAGCGGTGCGGACTTTGCCGGATTGCACGATATGATCGAAAAGATAAGTGGGGGTTGGCTTGATTTTGATGTTGCCGTTGCCACGACGTCTGCGATGAAAGAAGTTCGCTCCGTGGCACGTATTCTCGGTCCTCGCGGCATGATGCCAAACCCCAAAACGGGCACGGTGACAGATAATTTGGAGGAAGCCATAGGGGCTGTTAAGACCGGCCGCGTCGAGTTCAAAATGGACAAAAGCGCAAATCTGTCCATCGTTGTGGGCAAAGCATCGTTTTCCCAGGAGAAATTGTCCGAGAACATTGAGGCGGCCATCGATGTTTTGTCGAAGTCGCGCCCGCTGGAATTTAAAGGAAAATTCATCAAATCCATGTCGCTCAGCGCGACAATGAGCCCGGGTGTGAGGTTATCCTCAAAGATATATTCCAAATTTTAAGGGGAGGGTTGCAAATGAGAGATGAAAAGAAGCTTTTAGCAAAATGGATATGCGGCCAACTTGACAAATCTAATTATGTTTTTGTGACTGATTTTTCCAGGGTAACCGTAAAGGACGTGTCAGAGCTGCGCCGTGAGCTTTCCAAAGAAGCCGGAGAGTTTCATGTGGTAAAAAATTCGATCCTGAGCATTGCGGCGAATGAACGTTTGCTGCCCCTGCCGCAGAGCATTTTGTGCGGCCAGAATGCGATCGTCGTTGGTGGAAACAATCCCTCCGAGATCGCAAAAATCATAAAAAAGTTTCATAAAATTTCAAATGGAGAAAAATTTTCCGTAAAGGGTGGCGTTTTGGACGATGCGGAGTTGTCCTGTACCGACATAGATGCCCTTGCCGAGCTTCCTTCGAAGGAAGTTTTACGCGGCCAATTACTGTCGATGCTCAGTGCTCCAGCGCGGGGGTGCGTGTGTGTGCTTAATGCCGTGCCGCAAAGCATGTTAAACGTTTTACAGGCAAAAGTTGGGAGGTAATTTTTTGGTAAACAATGAGCGTTGCGCTAGGGGAAGCGCCCTTAAATAGATTTGTAAAATCTGCTAGCGTAGCTTTCAGGAGATAAATAAAATGACAAATATAACAAAAGAAGAAGTCATCGAATGGTTGAGTTCGCAGTCCGTACTCGAGATTGCATCCCTTGTAAAGGATCTTGAAAACAAGTGGGGTGTCAGCGCTGCTGCACCTGTTGCAGTCGCTGCAACGCCCGCCGTAGCTGCCGCTGCGCCGCAAGAGGAGCAAACGGAATTTACGGTGATATTGAAGGCAACGGGCGATAAAAAGATCGAGGTGATTAAGGCTGTTCGTGAAATAACCGGTCTCGGATTGAAGGACGCAAAGGATCTGGTTGAAGGTGCGCCGAAGCCCGTTAAGGAAGGCGTATCCAAAGCTGATGCAGCCGACATGAAGAGTAAATTAGAGGCCGCTGGGGCTTCCATTGAACTGAAGTAAATAACATTAAAAGTTTTAGAGCAGGAAATTTTGTAACTTATCTAAGTCATTGCAAATTTTGCGCAATGATGGGGGAGGGTTATCTACTGCCGTTTGAGTTCTTGTAAAAATTTTTTAAATATGACGGACACCCATCGCGTTAGTTTTGGAAAACTGAAAGAGGTTATAACGCCACCTTATCTCATCGAGAATCAGGTTAATTCCTTTCGGGAATTTTTACAACAAGATGTTGACCTAAGCGAACGCCGAAATGTGGGATTAGAATCCGTTTTTCGCGACGCGTTCCCCATAATGAGCTACGATGGTACCGTTTCGCTGGATTACGTATCCTATCGGGTCGCACCGTCCAAGTATGCCGAGCATTTTTGTTTGAAAGAGGGTATAACTTTTGGAGCACCGCTATACATAACCTTGAAGTTAACAAATGCGGATGGAACTCGGGAAGAGGAAATTTACGTCGGTGAAATTCCCCTCATGAGCAAGCGTGGCTCGTTCATAATTAGCGGAGCCGAGCGCGTTGTTGTCAGTCAACTGCACAGATCTCCAGGAATATGCTTCGAAGTGACGCAGCACACCAGTGGTAAAAATTTGTACGCTTTCAGAGTTATGCCAGATCGGGGAACGTGGATTGAGGTGCAATCGGATCAGAATGATCTTCTCTACGTGTATCTGGATCGCCGTCGCCGTCGCCGTAAGTTCCTTGTTACTACGTTGTTGCGTGCTTTTGGTTACAGTTCGGATCACGATATTCTGTCGCTGTTTTACACTATCAAAGAATCAAAGGTTGATGAATTACTGGAGAAGGATTCACTGATAAACTTTGTTTTGACGGATGACATCATCGACGTTCAGCGCGGCATTGTTATTGCGCGTGCCTATGATAATATCGGAAAGACTCTTCTCAAGGGTTTTCAAGAAGCGGGCATAGATAAAATTTCCTATGCCGATACATCCTTCGACGATGGGCTAATTGTTAGGAGCTTGAGAAAGGATAACTCCCATAACGAGGAGGAAGCTCTCTTTGAGATTTACAAACTGCTCCGCCCCGGAGAGCCGGTGAATCTGCAGAACGCTAAGTCATTTTGGTCCAGGACATTTACCGACAGCAAAAGGTATGATTTGAGCCAAGTTGGACGCTACAAATTAAACAGAAAGCTTGGGCTGGACAAGGACTTGGATGATCGCGTAATTGGTGCCGATGACATCGTTGCAGCGACGAAATATTTGTGCTCACTGCGGAATGGAACAGGAATCATCGATGATATCGATAATCTTGGAAGCAGGCGTGTGCGCGGTGTGGGCGAATTGTTGGTCAACCAGTGCCGCGTTGGACTTGCCCGCATGGAGCGCGTAATTCGAGAGCGAATGTCCCTGTTTGATCAAAGCGTCGACATGCTAACGCCCCAAAAACTGCTGAACCCTAAGCTATTGATGTCGGTAATTCGCGACTTTTTTGCTCGCAGCCAGCTGTCCCAGTTCATGGACCAAATCAACCCGCTGTCCGAAATTACTCATAAGCGCCGCCTGTCTGCACTCGGCCCAAATGGCTTGAATCGCGAGCATACTGGGTTGGAAGTCCGCGACGTTCACCCTTCCCACTATGGAAGAATTTGCCCCATCGAGACCCCCGAAGGCCCAAATATTGGACTTATCAATTCTCTGAGCACCTATGCGCGCATAAATAAGTTTGGCTTTATTGAAACGCCGTACCGTGTCGTAAAAAAAGGTCGCGTAACCGATGAAGTGGTTTACTTGAGCGCCGACGAAGAAGAGGGAAGAATCATTGCCCAAGCCAATTCGGAGATGGATGCCAAGGGAAATTTATTCGGGAAAGTGGCTGTCCGCAAGTCGGGTCAGCTTTTAGATGTATCGCCGGCTGAGGTCGATTATATGGATGTGTCACCCAAACAGGTTATATCCATTGCTACCGGGTTGATTCCGTTCCTGGAACACGACGACACTAGCCGCGCTTTGATGGGCTCGAACATGCAGCGCCAGGGCGTTCCGCTGATGTTGACGGAAGCGCCATTTGTTGGTACCGGAATTGAAGAAAAAATTGCCCATGATTCGGGTCATGTTGTTATCGCGCAACGAGATGGCGTCGTTGCGTCCGTGGATGGAGGAAGGATAATAATTTCCCCAGACGGAACTTTGCCTGATAGTTTTAATGAGTTAAAAAGCAGAGATCCGGACATTCAAATCTGCAAATTGAACAAATTTATGCGTTCCAATGCAGCTACCTGTTTCAATCAGCACCCCATTGTGGCCAAGGGGCAGATCGTGAGGGCCGGCGATGTCCTCGCCGACGGTGCTTCGACGGATCACGGCGAACTTGCTCTTGGGAAAAATGTTCTCGTGGCCTTCATGCCTTGGAACGGGTATAATTTCGAGGATGCTGTAATTTTGAGTGAGAGAATGATCACCGATGATATTTTCACCTCCATCCATATCGACGAGTATGAAGTTACGGCGCGTGATACAAAGTTGGGCATAGAGGAGATCACGCGTGACATTCCCAATGTGGGCGATGAGGCCCTGAAAAATTTAAACCGCGACGGAATAGTTAGGATCGGCGCGGACGTTAAGCCGGGTGATATCCTTGTTGGAAAAGTTACTCCAAAAACGGAAACAGATCTCGCTCCGGAGGAAAAATTATTGCGAGCAATTTTTGGCGAAAAAGCGGCCGATGTGAAGGATACATCCCTGGTTGCTCCTGCGGGTTGCTATGGAACGGTCATGGATATTAAAATATCCAGCAGATCTGACCATGAAAAGGAGGACATCACGGAATCCGAGTGCCGCCGTCGTGTGAAGAAGGTGAACGAAGAGTTCCGCACGCAGACCGACCACATTCGCGATGACCTGACCGAGGCTTTTTCCAGCATACTGCTGGGGGAAAAAATTCCGCTGGATATCATCGACACGGAGACCAATGAGGTAATTTTGGCAGAGAATCGCAAGATTACTAAGACACTGTTGCGCCGGTTGGCTGCAAGTGGACGCAACATAGAAATGCCCCATTCGCCTGTTAGGAACAAAATTTTTGAAATAATCGATCAATTTCAGTCCAAGTTTGATAATTTGGAAGAGGAACGGTTGCACAGGATCGCAGCCATAGAATCGGGCGACCTCGACGAGTCCGGGGTTATTAAGAATGTCAAGGTGTTCATCGCCAACAAACGCAAAATTCAAGTCGGTGACAAGATGGCCGGCAGACATGGAAATAAGGGCGTTGTGTCTCGTATAGTTAAGCGGGAAGACATGCCATTTTTGCCGAACGGGCGTCCCATTGACATCATCTTAAACCCCCTCGGTGTTCCGAGCCGTATGAATGTGGGGCAAGTGTTGGAAACCTATCTTGGTGCGGCTTGCAAGAAACTCGGTATTAAAGTTGCTACCCATGTGTTCGATGGTACTTCTGAGGAAAAAATTCAGGAATTGATGAAGGAGGCCGATCTTCCGCTCGACGGGAAAACGGAGCTGTTTGACGGCTGTACGGGCAGAAGATTCGATCAGCGCATCACCGTCGGATATATATACATGATGAAGCTCAATCACCTAGTTGCCGACAAGGTTCACGCCCGCGCCGTTGGGCCATACAGTTTAATTACGCAACAGCCCCTTGGCGGCCGGGCCCAGTACGGCGGTCAGCGCTTTGGTGAAATGGAGGTTTGGGCGATGGAGGCCTATGGAGCTGCTTACACCTTGCAAGAGCTGCTGACGGTAAAGTCCGACGATTCCCAGGGTCGAACGAAGATTTACGAGTCAATAGTCAAGGGGGATACGTCCCTTGATGCAGGCGTTCCGCAATCATTCAATGTTTTGATGAAGGAATTGCAGGGATTATGTCTCGACATTAGGCTGGAAAACGATCCAACGCTGGACATTGATAACATTTAATGGCATTACAATCAGATGAGCAATGAGAATGTGAAAGAAATTTTGGGCTTTGACCCAATTCATAACTATAATCAAGTTAGCATTTCCGTTGCGTCTCCGGACGTCATACGTTCCTGGTCGCGGGGGGAGGTTAAAAATCCGGAAACAATAAATTATCGCACTTTTAAGCCCGAACCGGGAGGGCTGTTTTGCCAGAAAATTTTCGGACCCGTACGCGACTACGAGTGTGCCTGTGGAAAATATAAAAGAATAAAGTATAAGGGCGTTGTTTGCGAGCGCTGCGGAGTGGAAGTCACAGTTTCTCGCATACGTCGAGAAAGTATGGGCCACATCGAGCTTGCCGTGCCCATTGCCCATGTTTGGTTTCTGAAAAGTTTACCGAGCAGATTGGGCCTGATGCTTGACATGACGGCCAAAGACCTGGAAAAAATTATCTACTATGAAAGCTACATGGTTATCGACCCCGGTTCGGCACCACTTGCCAAATACCAACTAGTCAACGACAGGGAATACATTCAATTGCAGGAGGAGTACGGAGAGGATTCCTTTGAGGTGAAAATTGGAGCAGCGGCGGTGCGTGAAGTGCTAGCGAGCATCGATTTAGCCGAGCTTTCCGATGAACTTCAGGAACAATTGCGCAGCACCCATTCTCGCCAAAATAAAAAGAAAATTACGAGGCGCTTGAAACTTGTTAATGGATTTTTGGAAGGCAATATGCGTCCGGAATGGATGATTTTGGAGACGTTGCCCATAATTCCTCCCGATTTGCGTCCACTAGTTCCGCTGGACGGTGGCCGCTTCGCCACAAGCGATCTGAATGATTTATACCGCCGGGTGATCAATCGAAATAATCGTCTGAAAAGTTTGCTAAGCCTCAAGACACCTGATGTAATCATACACAACGAAATGCGCATGTTGCAAGAGGCCGTCGATGCGCTCTTCGATAACGATCGTCACGGACACTCAGTGGTGGGCGCGGGGAATCGTCCTCTGAAATCTTTGAGCGAGATGCTCAAGGGAAAACAGGGACGCTTTCGCCAGAATCTTTTAGGGAAGCGGGTTGATTATAGCGGTCGCTCTGTTATCGTTATCGGTCCCGAACTAAAAATACACCAGTGTGGGCTGCCGAAAAAAATGGCTCTTGTGCTCTTCGAACCCTTCATTATCCGCCGTTTAAAGGAGCTTGGTTTTATTCATACCGTCCGCAGCGCGCGCAAAATGATAGAAAAGCAGGCACCCGAGGTGTGGGATATTTTGGATGAGGTCACCCGTGGCCATCCAATTTTGCTGAATCGTGCCCCCACGCTGCACAGATTGTCAATTCAAGCATTTGAACCGGTTTTGATTGAAGGGGATGCCATCCGTTTGCATCCGCTTGTTTGTTCGGCATTCAACGCTGACTTCGACGGTGACCAGATGGCAGTGCACGTTCCTCTATCCCTGGAGGCGGTCATGGAGGCCAAGTTGCTGATGCTTGCTTCGCACAATGTCTTTTCCCCATCAAGCGGAAAGCCAGTCTTGACACCGGACCAGGACATCGTGTTTGGCGCCTATTATTTAACCTTGGAGCCTATGAAAAAGGAGGACGGCGATCGCTTGCCCCTGATTGGTACTACGGAGGAGGCATTGATGCTGGACACCGAGGGCATCCTTAAAAAACACGATCGCATTCGCTTCGTAAACCCTGACTTTAAAAAGAAAACCAGGTACGGCAACAACGCTCTCAAAATAATCGAAACTACGCTGGGACGCGTGGTATTTAACAGCATATTTGTGCGTTCGCTTGGGTTTGTAAATCAGCCGGTGGCGAAGGGCAAATTGGGTGAGCTCATACTTAACACCTACAAAGTAGCGGGCAAGGAACAGGCCGTTGAGATTTTGGATAAACTTAAGGCACTCGGGTTTAGAGAGGCTATGCATGCGGGCCTATCCATTAGCGTGGATGACATGATAATTCCCGTGGATAAGGCCAAAATAATTAGCTCTGCGCGCAAAAAAGTCGATGACGTCGAAGTGCAATACAAGCGGGGAATTATAACTTCCGGTGAACGTTCCAATAAGATTGTGGATATTTGGACTTCGGCGACGGATGAGATTGCCGCCTTGACCTTTGATTCGCTCGCTCAAAATGGCGGACGGCCTGAGATTAATCCCGTGTTCCTGATGATGGATTCTGGAGCACGTGGAAATCGGCAGCAAGTGCGCCAGCTCTGTGGCATGCGCGGATTAATGGCAAAGCCATCTGGGGAAATCATAGAGTGGCCGATTACGTCATCATTTCGTGAGGGCTTGTCGGTGTTGGAGTATTTCATATCCACACACGGCGCCAGAAAAGGTCTCGCCGATACGGCTTTGAAGACAGCGGATGCCGGTTACATGACGAGAAAATTGTGCGATGTCGCCATGGATTGCGTGATAGGGGACGAGGATTCCGGCGATCGCTCCGGAGTCTGGAAACAGGCAATCGTGGACGGTGACGATGAAATTATCAGTTTAACCGAACGCATTTCCGGAAGATGCTCCTGCGAGGATATCCAAAACCCTCTCGATCCCGATGAAACGATAGTTGCCACTGGCGACCTCATAACCGTTGACATCGCCCATCGCATCGAGGAATGTGGCATTGAGAGAGTCAAGGTAATGTCTCCGCTGACACAGATGTTTAAAAATGTCATACCAGCAAAGGCATACGGTATTGATCCAGCAACGAACAGCATGGTTAAGCGGGGTTCGGCGGTGGGAATAATTGCGGCGCAGTCCATAGGCGAGCCCGGTACGCAGCTCACTCTACGTACGTTCCACGTCGGAGGCGTCGCTAGCCAGGTGCTAAAAACTTCGGAGTATCGCGCAAAGCGGGATTGTACAATAAAATTTAACGGATTACGCCTCGTTCAAACGGTAGACGGGGCAAACATTGTGCTAAACAAAACTGGTAAAATGCAGCTCTTGGATGATGATGGCCGGGAATTAGAAAATTACGCCATGGTCCCCGGTGCCCTGCTATCCGTTTCCGATGGGGAGCGGGTGGCCAAAGGCACCGTTTTGGCCATGTGGGATCCTCACAACATGCCGATTTTGTCGGAAAAGAGCGGAATTATTAGTTTTCGAGATATAATTCCTGGCGTTACCATTAAGCGCGATGTGGATACTTCCACGGGCAGAATTACGACGGTTGTCATTGAACACAAAGAAGATTTAAATCCGACGATCGAGATCGTCGTTGGCGCTAACAACGAGGGCATTCCACCAGACAGAATTGTTGCCACTTATAGCATACCAACTGGCGCTCAAGTTATCGTTGAAAACGGCAATGAAGTTCAGGCGGGGGCGTTACTGGCCAAGACATCCCGTTCCGCGTCAAAGACGCAGGATATTACGGGAGGATTGCCGCGCATTGCTGAATTATTTGAGGCTCGTAGGCCAAAGGATGCTTCCGAAATGGCCAAGCTTGATGGCATAGTGTCTTTCGGCGGAACTGTGCGCAATAAGAAGCGCATTTGGGTTACCGATAGCGAAACGGGCCAGCGCCAGGATCACCTCGTTGCCCATGGCAGGAGCATCGTTGTACACGAAGGAGACTTTGTAAGCAAGGGTCAAAACTTGACCGATGGCTCACAGGATCCCCACGAAATTCTCGAAATTCTCGGCATTGCTAGCCTGCAGGAGTATCTGATTTCTGAAATTCAGAAAGTATACCGCATGCAGGGTGTGTCCATCAACGATAAGCACATTGAAATCATCATTGCCTGTATGTTGAGCAAAGTACGGGTCTCCGATCCAGGTGATTCCGACTTTTTCTGGGGCGAACAGATCGACAAAGACGCCTTTGTAACGGCCAACAAAGAGATCATCGATTCGGGGGGAGAGCCTGCCATCGCCGAGCCTGTTTTACTTGGAATCACAAAGTCTTCCATCGAAACGGAAAGCTTTATCGCAGCGGCATCCTTTCAGGAGACAACGCGAGTTTTGACCGATGCGGCGACGACGTCGAAAGTGGACAAACTGAAAGGTTTTAAGGAAAATGTTATCATGGGACACCTGATTCCAGCGGGAACGGGCCTACCAATGTATCGATACATAAAGATTAACACGCTGGGCAGTGCGCCTGTAGGTGAATTTCCAACGCAAATGGAGGCGTCCCAGCCGGTGACGGTTGAGCGATGATCGGCAAAAATAAGGGGCATAAGGTGGATCTTTCCAAAAAAATTTCTTGCATTGTTTTCCGAAATTTTTTCAAGTTAGGAACTTTAATTTAATTTTACATGGAAATTCATGCCCACAATTAACCAGTTAATAAAGCGACCGAGGGTCAGCAAATCATTTAAGTCGAAGGCACCGGCCTTGGATAGAAATCCCTTCAGGCGCGGAACGTGCATCCAAGTCATGACTCGTACGCCGAAAAAACCAAATTCGGCTACCCGTAAAGTTACAAAAGTGCGTTTGACGAATGGGGCGGAAGTCATAGCTTATATTCCCGATGAGGGGCATAAGTTGCAGGAGCATAGCGTCATCCTCGTTCGCGGCGGACGGGTGAAGGACTTGCCGGGCGTACGCTACCATGTGGTGCGTGGTACATTGGACTGTTCCGGCGTGGAGAAGCGCCGCAGAAGTCGTTCGAAGTACGGGGTCAAGCGCCCAAAACAAAAGTGAAAATTTTAGGGAAAGAAGGAAAAGATGTCTCGTCGTAGAAAAGCAGAAAAGCGTCCAGGAATCAAAGATCCACGCTACGGTAGTACGCTGATTGGGCAGTTAATAAACATGATCATGGAGCGCGGGAAAAAATCCCTGGCGCGGTCGATTGTTTACGGCGCCGTGGAGCGCGTGAGTGAAAAGTTAGGCAAGGGCGATCCAGTCGATCTGATGCTGGGAGCGTTGGAGAATGCCCGCCCGAAAGTTGAGGTAAAAAGCAAGCGTGTTGGTGGAGCAACCTACCAGGTGCCGGTGGAAGTTCCCTATGAGAGGCAGCATACTTTGGCTTTTCGCTGGATGATCGAACTGGCGTCATCTAGGAAAGGAACCCCTATAAAGGAGGCCTTGGCGCAAGAAATCATCGATGCCTACAATAATACGGGATCCATTGTTAAGAAGAAGGAGGAAGTGCACCGCATGGCACAGGCTAATCGCGCATTTGCGCATTTGCGCTGGTGACGTAAAAATTTAAAAGGGAATGTGATGTCCAAACACGAAATATCGGCAGCAAACGCGAAGTCACGGGGTACTCCGCTAGAATTTACAAGGAACATAGGTATCGCCGCGCACATCGATGCCGGAAAAACAACGACCACGGAGCGCATACTATTTTACACCGGAGTAGTGCATAAGATGGGCGAAGTGCATGATGGAACGGCTGTCACCGACTGGATGGAGCAGGAGCGGGAACGTGGCATCACAATCACATCCGCCGCAATTTCTTGCTCCTGGACAGCGAAAGAAGGACCCTTCGCTGGCATAGGCCACAGGATAAACATCATTGATACTCCCGGCCATGTGGATTTTACGGCGGAAGTTGAGCGTTCACTGCGCGTATTGGATGGAGCGGTTGCAGTATTTTGCGGCGTTGCCGGCGTGCAACCGCAATCGGAGACGGTATGGCGGCAAATGGATAAATACAACGTGCCGAGAATTGCCTTCATCAACAAAATGGACCGCACGGGGGCAGACTTTTTCGGAGCAGTGAAAGACATCAAGGAAAAGTTGCGCGGCAATGCGCATCCACTTTTCCTGAATATCGGCTCGGGCGAAACTTTCAAGGGCTTGATCGATCTCGTTAAAATGAAGGCCTACATATACCGTCAAGACAGCGTTAATGGAGTGCAATACGATACCGTTGATATTCCCGCTGACATGCTTGAGTCCACAGAGAAATATCGGGAAGAATTGATTGAGTCGGTGGCAGATTTCGACGAAAACATAGCCAACAAGTACCTGGAAGGTATGGAAATTTCTGACGAAGAACTTCAAATTGGAATCCGGAAGGCTACGCTTTCCATGAAGTTTATTGGGGTGATACCGGGTAGTTCGTTCAAAAATAAGGGTGTGCAGATGCTCTTGGATGCTGTTGTTGACTATTTGCCCAGCCCGCTCGACCTACCACCAACGTGCGCCTTTAACGACGATGGCGAGGAGATTGGCATACCCGTCAATGATAGCGGCAAAGTTGCCGTTTTGGCCTTTAAATTAATGACGGACCCCTATGTGGGGAAGCTAGTATTTTGCCGTGTGTACGCTGGGCAACTGAAAAAAGGGACTACTGTTTACAATCCCCGAACGCGTCAGAATGAGCGCATAGGTCGCTTGTTGATGATGAAGGCCAACACACGCGAGGATATTGACATTGCTTATTCGGGTGATATTTGTGCCGTGGTTGGTCTCAGAAATGTTGCGACCGGCGATACTTTGTGCGACGATGATCTCGACCTAATCCTCGAGCCACCAACATTTCCCGAACCGGTCATAAGCATGTCCATTGAACCGAAGTCCAAAGCTGACCAAACCAAGCTTTCGACCGGCCTTCAATGTTTAGCCGAGGAAGATCCCACTTTCGTTGTGACCACGAATCAGGAAACGGGGCAGACCATAATAGCTGGCATGGGCGAGCTGCATCTGGATATCATCCGGGATAGATTGTTCCGTGAATTTAAAGTCGAAGCGGATGCTGGGCGGCCGCAGATTGCCTACAAGGAAACGATTTCAACGGCGGCGACTGGAGAGGGGAAGTTTATCAGGCAAACCGGTGGCCATGGGCAGTACGGTCATGCCGTCATAAAGATTGAGCCCGCCGAGCGGGGGAAGGGAATCGAAATTATAAACGAAATTGTTGGCGGTGTTATTCCAAAAGAATTTATTAAGCCTACCCAAGAGGGTATAATGGAGGGGGCGAATGGCGGCGTCATAGCCGGCTACCCCGTTGTTGATTTTACGGCAAGAATTGTCGATGGAAGCTTTCACGAGGTCGATTCTTCGGAGTTGGCGTTTAAAATGGCCGGTATTTTCGGCTTCAAAGAAGCTATGAAAAAAGCCAATCCCATACTCCTCGAGCCGATCATGAAAGTGGATGTTTCGACACCGGACGAATATCAGGGGGACATAGTTGGTGACTTGAATCGGCGGCGTGGGCAGATACAGGGCATTGAGGCCAAGCACGGCTTGACAATGATCACTGCTTTTGTTCCGCTCGAAATGATGTTTGGCTATGCTACGGATGTGCGTTCGCTGTCAAAGGGGCGGGCAACTTATTCGATGGAACCTGCTCACTTTGAACAAGTTCCGGCAGGTTTATTGGCCAAAATTGTGGAAAATTCACCTAATAGTAACAGGCGTTAGCGGGGTATATAAAAATGGTTCAAAAAAAACAAAAGACAGATTCCAAACAAAAAATCAGAATTAGATTGAAGAGCTTCGATTATAGGCTCGTGGACCAGGCGGGTGTCGATATCGTTGATACCGCCAAGCGTTCCGGAGCACGGGTAACAGGGCCCGTTCCTCTCCCGATGCACATTCGAAAGTTTTGCGTGAACCGCTCTCCTCACAAGGACAAGAAATCGTCCGATCACTTTGAAATCCGTACGCATAGCCGCTTGGTGGATATTTTTGAGCCAACTGCGGATACCGTCGATTCTTTGAAAAAATTAAACTTACCAGCTGGAGTTGAAATAAAAATCGATTTATTAGCCGCATAGTTTTTATTTTTGTGCTTGCGTTTTAAATAAGCTGCATTTTATAGCTTTCACGTCTAAAGCAGAATTTTCTGCCGCTTAGTATGGAAAAAAAGAAAAATACATTATTGATTGGAAAAAAAGTGGGGATGACTCAGATTTATAATGAGGCGTCTGAGCTTGTTCCCGTAACCATAATTCAGATAGAAAAGAGCACGGTAGTGAGGGTAAAAACAATTGAAAGTGATGGGTATAGCGCCGTTCAATTTGGGTTTGGCAGAAAGAATGCAAAGCATTCGACAAGGTCCGAGCTTGGCCAAAATAAGTTAATTGCAGACTCGGCGCCATTAAAGCTACGAGAGATGAGGGTTGATTCGGCGGAGGAGTATTCCGTTGGCGACATTGATTTACTCGGAGAGTTTGGTGCATCTGATATTGTTGACGTGATGGGAACTACAAAGGGACGTGGTTTTTCCGGTGTTATGAAGAGGCATAATTTTTGTGGCGGGCCGGCGTCGCACGGATCAATGTTCCATCGCCAAGGAGGCTCCTATGGGCAGCGCCAATGGGTTGGGCACGTTTTTAAGGGACGTAAGATGCCGGGACATTTCGGTTGTGAAAGACGCACCATACAGAACTTGTCCGTCGTGAAAGTTGACTATGACAAGGGCTTGTTGATTGTAAAAGGCAGCATACCGGGAGCTAAAAACGGTTTTATCCTGGTGAGGAGAGCTATTAAGTCTTTGTAAGACGGGAGTGTTCGATGAATTTTAAATTTTACAGTAAAGATTGGGATGTTTTGCCGGAGAAGGTCATTGGTGGCGCGGCGTTGCTCGGTGAAAACAAAGGTGTCGTAGCCCTGCGCCAATATGTCGTCTCTTTTGCGGCGAATCTCAGACAGGGAAATGCCTGCACAAAGGATTACGGTGATGTTAGTGGAACGGGAAAAAAACCGTATAGGCAGAAGGGCACCGGTATGGCTCGCCATGGGTCCAAAAGGAGCCCTATTTGGGCCGGTGGTGGCGTTGTTTTCGGCCCGAAACCGCGGGACTTCTCGCAAAAACTAAATAAAAAAGTTAAAAACATAGCACTGGCTAGGGCTATATGCGACAAGGTGAATGCCGGTGAGCTTTCTTTGATTGCAGAATTTGACGTTGCTGAACCAAAAACGAAGGCGGCAGCAAAATTGATAAATTCCGTTGCCGAAGGGAAAAGTATACTATTAATTTCCGATGTTTTTTCCGAAAAATTTATTTTGGCATCGCGAAATGTAAGCAATGTTTACATGATCGATGTGAGTTCCGTTAACGCCTATGACATCGTTCGCTTTAGGAATGTGGTTGTGGCGGAAAGTGCGATTGATGTCCTATTGAAACGTTCTGGCTTGCTTGGAGAGGAAACAAAATGAGCCAATTTGGAATTTTAAAAGAGATAATATTGACTGAGAAGTCTAATATTTTGTCGGCGGATTTGAATCAGTATACATTCAAGGTGTGTTCGTGCGCCACTAAGCAGGTCATAGCACTGGCTATTGAGAAAGTTTTCAAGGTAAAAGTCGAATCCGTTAACGTGTTAAATGCGAGCAGAAAGCATAGGCGGGCTCGAGCAAAAGGGGCAAGGCCGGGGAAGACGCAGGCCTTTAAAAAGGCGATCGTATCTTTGAAAGATGGCGATAAAATCGAGGTAGTATAAAATGGCAATAATACAATCGAGACCTCTGACTCCCGGGCAAAGATTTCTAACAAAGATCAGGAGCGAACAGCTAGCTTCCACACAAAATAAACCTTGCCGGGCGTTGACGCGCTCCAAGACTCGTAGTAGCGGCAGAAATTGCTACGGGAGAATTACATCGCGCAGGCGTGGTGGTAGCCATAAAAGGCTCAATCGCATCGTGGACTTTAAGCGGGATAAGTTCGATATTCCTGCCTCTGTTAAGGCAATAGAGTATGATCCAACGAGATCCGCAAACATTGCACTGCTATCTTATAAGGACGGGGAAAGGCGCTACATCCTTGCGACAAAGGATATGAAAGTTGGGAGCAGGGTGTGCACCCGAAAGGCCAAAACTGATGATTTTTCCGATGGAACAACAATGCAGCTAAGATTTATCCCCCAGGGTGTTTTTGTTCATTCCATAGAAAGTGAACCGGGCAGTGGCGCAAAGTTTGCTCGCGCAGCAGGAATGAGCGCCCAATTAGTTGCTATCGAAGATAATTTGGCGACGCTGAAGATGCCAAGCGGAGAGATTAGATACTTGCATGCTAATTGCATGGCAACGATCGGCGTTGTGGGCAATGGAGACCATGGCAAGCGTTCGCTTGGGAAGGCCGGGCGTAATCGCTGGTTGGGACGTCGCCCCCGCGTGCGCGGTGTAGCGATGAATCCCGTTGATCACCCGATGGGTGGAGGGGAAGGGCGTACTTCCGGCGGAGGACACCCCGTGTCCCCGTGGGGGCAATTGGCAAAGGGCAAGCCTACGCGCAAAAAGGCGAAAATTTCCAATGCTATGATTTTGGTGCGCAGGAATGGCAAAAAGATAAGAAAGGATAGTAAGGCTTAAATATGACTAGGTCTAGAAAAAAAGGTTTCTTTGTGGATGTCTGTTTGATGGACAAGATAGCGGATGCGCAGGCAAGTAAATCTACCAAGCCTATTAGGACGTGGTCACGCCGCTCGACGGTAACCCCTGATTTTGTTGGCTTAACTTTTTTAGTGCACAATGGCAGGAAATTTATTGACGTTTATGTAACGGAAAACATGGTGGGTCATAAACTTGGCGAGTTTGCTCATACGAGGACGTTTAAGACACACAATCCGCATACACAGAAGAAGGCTTGAGATCATTAAATGGAAATAGTAGCAAAGTTTAAATACGCACACATGTCAGCGAAGAAGTTGCGGGACATCTCGCGGATATTGCGGGGTCGCCGGGCGACGGATGCGCTGTCGTTCTTGAAATTTTCGGCACGCAAATCGGCTAGATTGATTTTTAAAACCTTGTCCAGTGCCGTTGCAAATGCAGAAAATAACAATAACCTAGTTGCTAGTAATCTGTTGGTTGATAATGTTCTCATTGAAGAGGGCCCAGTGTTCAAGAGATTTATTCCGGCGGCTAGGGGGTCAGCGCACCCCATTCGTAAGCGAATGAGTCACATTCGCGTGATACTAAAACAAGCAAACGTGGAGAAACGCTGATATGGGGCAAAAAGTAAATCCTATAGTGTTTAGATTGCCGGTTAGAAGGGATTGGAGGTCTCGCTGGTTCGCAGATAAGAAAAATTTTGCTAGATTTGTTCGTGAAGATTTCAAAATTCGTGAATTTTTAAGATCGAAGCTGAAGCATGCTTCCATAGCCGAGGTTGATATTGAACGCTCGGGAGAGAAGATCCGCGTAAGGTTACTCACGCCTCGCCCAGGAGTAGTGATCGGGGTCAAGGGCAAAGAGCTTGAGCGCATAAGCGGGGCTCTAAATAGGATTACGGGGCGGGATGTTCTCGTTGATGTGCAGGAAATAAAAAAGCCAGACTTGGTTGCTCAGCTGGTATCGGATGGGGTCGCTTCCCAATTGGAACGGCGAGTTGCGTTTAGGCGGGCTCTTAAAAAGGCGGTGCAGACGTCCATGAGTTTTGGGGCTAATGGAATTAGAATTAGGTGTTCCGGTCGCCTTGGTGGCACCGAAATTGCAAGAAGCGAGGAACAAAAGGCTGGATGTGTACCATTGCACACGTTGCGCGAAAACATTGATTATGGCTTTTCCGAGGCGAACACGGTCTATGGAAAAATTGGAGTGAAATGCTGGATTTGCAACAAGCAAGCCAAGGAGTGAAAATTGAATAATGTTTTGTAAATGAGCAACTTATTACCAGCAAAAACCAAATATCGCAAAATTCAAAAGGGGCGGAATCGTGGCCATGCCAAGGGTGGCACTTCCGTAGTTTTCGGAGATTTTGCCATACAGGCCTTAGAGCGGGGAAATATGACGGCTTCGCAAATGGAAGCGGCTCGCGTGGCCATAAATCGGCACCTAAAAAGAAAGGGAAAAATGTGGATGCGCGTGTTCCCGAGTAAGCCAATAACAAAGAAACCTGCGGAGACACGCATGGGCAAGGGAAAAGGCCCAGTGGAATATTGGGTGGCGCAGATTAAGCCGGGCAATGTGCTCTTTGAGGTGTCGGGAGTGTCAGTGACAGTTGCGCGGGAGGCTATGCGGTTAGCAGATGGAAAAATTCCCTTTCACTGCAGGTTTATAAGTAGGGATGAACAGAGTACATTTTAGGAAGAATGATGGGCAAGAATAAATTCGCAGAGTTATCGATGGGTGAACTCATTCAAAGGGAGAATGAGTTGCGTACTGAGCTGGAAATGCTCAATTTGAAAAAAAATGTCGGCCAAGTGTCAAAGCCAAGCAGATTTTCTGAAATAAAGCGTGACATTGCGGCGATCATGACTACTAAGCGTGCATTATCATAAATTAGGTATGTGGCATGTCTGAAAATAATACAGTGAATAGAAATAGTAGAAAAGTTTTGACGGGAATCGTTATCAGTCGCACCGGCGATAAAACGATCAAAGTTGCCTATTCGTACAAAATTCCGCATCCGATGTATAAAAAGGAAATTAAACGCAAAACCGTTATTCACGTACACGATGGCGATAATAAGTGCAAGTTGGGTGATAGCGTTGAGGTCGTTGAAACTAGGCCATTGAGCAAGTTGAAACGGTGGCGATTGAGCAGGATTATTAATTCTGCCGTTGAAACAAGAGGATAGATTTATAGACGGAGAGTGAAAATGTTGCAGCAGGAAAGCATATTGCAAGTGGCAGATAATACGGGCGCACGTCAGGTGAAAATGATTCGCCGTTTGGGGCAAATAAAGCGCACAGCTTCGGTGGGAGATGTTATAGTGTGCAGCGTCCAGAAGAGCATCCCGGAAGCAGCAATAAAAAAAGGATCCGTTGTTCGCGCAGTCATAGTGCGCAGTAAATATCCTATCCGCCGCTCCGATGGCAGTTATTTGAAGTTCGATTCCAACGCCTGCGTCATAATAGATGATAAAAAAAATCCGCGGGGAACGCGCATATTTGGCCCCGTTGCTAGAGAGTTGCGGCAAAAAAGCTTTACCAAAATACTATCCTTGGCGCCAGAGGTCATATGAAATATAACCTGAAAAGAAACGACGAAGTAGTTGTAATTTGCGGTGATGACAGGGGAAAGTGCGGCAAAGTATTACAGGTAATACGTGAAAAATCTCGCGTTGTCGTTGAAGGAGTTTCCGTTGCGACGAAGCATGTCAAAAAGTCGCAGCAATATCCAGAGGGAGCCTTGCTCAAAAGTGAACGGCCAATACATATCTCAAACGTTATGTTAAAGGCTAGGTATGATGCTAAACATAAACAGGAGACGACTTAGCAGGGAAAAGTCTTGACTAGTTATCGCCAGTATCTTTTTTGAGCGTGTCGGCCAAAGTAGGCTGAGTTCTGCTCGCGGTGAGAGGTTATATGAGTGAGCCATTTTTAAAAGCATTATATAAAAGTACAATTGTTGGAGAAATGACGAAGGAATTTGGTTATCCAAATACTCATTGCATTCCGAAGGTTGAAAAAATAATAATTAATTCTGCTATTGATGCCGGAGCGGATAAAACCCATATTCAGGATGTGCAAAAGGATATTTCGTCGATAGCTGGCCAAAAAGCTGTGATAACAAAGGCAAAAAAAAGTATATCGAATTTTAAATTACGCCAGGGAATGCCCGTTGGGGTAAAAGTTACGCTGAGGGGTAACAAAATGTATGAATTTTTGCTGAAATTTATAGCAATTTCCCTGCCTCGCATAAGAGATTTCAGGGGCATATCAAACAGGTTTGATGGTCGAGGAAATTATACCATAGGGATTGCGGATCATACCATTTTTCCGGAAATTAATATAGATCGTGACAAAAAGGTTGTGGGAATGGACATATCGTTCGTAACAACTGCAGGTACTGATAAGGAAGGACATGCGTTGATGGCAAAGTTCGGTATGCCGTTTAGGAGAAAGCAGTGAGGTTTGTATGGCTAAAAAATCATCAGTAGTAAAAAATGAGAAGCGAAAGATGCTGGTGAGCAGGTATGCGACCCGCAGGATGGAAATAAAAAGAAAATTGCTCGATCCGTCGTTGTCCGACAGTGAATATTGGACCGAAAGAAGGAATATGGCGAAGCTCCCAAAGGATTCTTCTCCCATACGGATAAGGAATCGCTGTGCGGTGACGGGACGTTCGCGCGGTTATCACAGATGGTTCGGTTTGTCTAGGATCAAATTGCGTGAAATGATATCGTTTGGTGAAATTCCGGGAGTGACAAAATCTTCGTGGTGATGTTTTAGGAAAAATTTTTGAATATATGGATATAGTGAGTGATTTTTTTACCGTAATAAGGAATGGCAGCTCAGCTGAGAAAAAGTCCTGCATTACGCGGTGGTCCAATCTATTGGAAGGGGTTGCCCGGGTGTTAAAAGACAATGGGATGATAAGAAATTTTGAAAAAGTTGACGACGGAAACAATAGGTTTTCATTGAAGATTGATTTAAAATACGTCAACGGAGTTCCATCCATTACGGAGATTCATACGGTGAGCACGCCTGGCTGCAGGCAATATTGCGGAGTTAGTGAAATTCCTAGTGTGCTTGGCGGCATGGGTCTGGTCATTTTGTCCACATCCCGTGGGGTACTGTCGGGATTTGAGGCCAATAAGCATGGCATTGGCGGTGAATTATTGTGTTATGCCTGGTAAGCGGGGTTTGTATGAGTAGAATAGGAAAGTTGCCGATAAAAATTCCCACAGGAGTAAAAATTTTGGTGAGTGGTGCGACCGTCTCCGTAGAGGGGCCACTTGGAAAGAACGAAAAAATTTTTGACGATTCGGTACTGATCAAGGTTGAAAATGGCGAGATGTGCGTTTCTCCTGCTAATGAGAGTAACTATCATTCTTTGGTGATGCACGGGACGGTCCGCTCCATAGTAGCTTCGATGGTCACTGGGGTTGTAAGTGGCTACAAAAAGGATTTGGAAATTAATGGCGTTGGGTTCAAGGCAACCATGAAAGGTAAAGTTATAGATCTTGATCTTGGCTTTTCCCATGATATTTTGCATGAAATTCCAACTGGGATTAAGGTCGACATCGATCAAACAGGAACAAAGTTATCTGTTTCAGGCGTGGACAAACAATTAGTTGGTCAGGTTGCCGCTGACATAAAATCATACTATCCCATCGAGCCCTATAAGGGTAAGGGCGTACGCATAATTGGGGAATTTGTGCGCAGGAAGGAGGGTAAAAAGACGGCCTAGCGCTGAGTAAATTTAACGGGGTTTAATCGAATGCAATTGAAACAAAAAATAAATTTGCGGGCAAGGAGGAAAGCGAGGGTACGCAAGTATGTGCGTGGGTCGGCGGAAAAATTGCGACTGTCTGTACATTTTTCTTCCAAGCACATTTACGCTCAGTGCATAGATGACAATGCGCAAAGGACACTTGTGTTTTTGTCCACATTGTCGAAGGAGTGTACGGATCAGAAACTATCTTCCAATGCGAACGGAGCGGCGGTAATGGGGGCTCTTTTTGGAAAGAAGGCAGTTGCCGCAGGAATTAGGACTGTTGTGTTTGACCGTGGAGGTCGCCGATATCACGGTTGTGTGAAGGCGTTTGCCAATGCTGTGCGTGATGCCGGATTAGAGTTTTGAAATTTTTTGACATGAGCGATTTAAAGAAAACTGACAGGATTGATTCAAGTTCTAGGAGAAGGAAGGAGCGAGGGGGGGCGGCACCCAGTAACGTGGACAAGGAAACTGTTTTGCAGGAAAAAGTTGTGCACATTAACCGCTGTGCAAAAGTTGTTAGTGGGGGGCGGCGCTTCGGTTTTGCAGCCCTCGTTGTTGTTGGCAATCAGATGGGGAGAATCGGTGTGGGCTACGGCAAAGCAAAGGAGGTTCCCGACGCGATAAAGAAGGGAACGGAAAGGGCAAAAAAAAATATGACGTCCTTTAGTATGAAGGAAAATACGATTCCCCATATGGCAATCGGCATATCCGATGGTGGACGGGTTCTTCTACGTCCGGCAAGCCCCGGTACGGGCGTTATAGCTGGAGGCGGGGTTCGTGCTGTCCTGGAGGCGCTTGGAGTAAGGGATGTTTTGACGAAGTCGCTTGGATCGAAAAATCCATTTTCGGTGGTGCGTGCTACTATCAATGCGCTGCGAAAGATGAGGACATACGATCAGGTAAAGAGTGCTCGACTGGCAAATGGTGATGATTTAGTTTAAGTATCAGGGAATTTAAGATGAGACTCAGCGAGCTGCCAAAATTAAGTGCTTATTCGAAATCAACGAAACGTCGAGGGAAAGGAGTCGGCAGCGGACAGGGCAAAACAGCTGGCCGTGGCCATAAAGGCGGCAAAGCTCGATCGGGTTATTCCCCGGCACCTTGTTGCTGTGGCGTTCCGTTTTATCGCCATTTCCCAATGCGGGGATTTTCTAATTTTAAATTTAGAGCGGAGTACTCCATTGTTAATTTGGCTGATCTGGAAAATGAAGATGCCGATTCCATTAATAAAAGTTTCCTTTTTGCTAAAGGATACATAAGGTCGGCCGATGTGCTTGTAAAAATTCTTGGGGGCGGTAAATTTGACAAGCCAATTACCATAGTTGCCGATAAATTTTCCGCAAATGCTCGGGTGTCCATAGAAAAGTCAGGAGGCCAGGCCATAGAACTCGCCAAAAAGGTTGATTTGAAGTAGAAAATTATGTTTTCCGCCTTTGTAAATTGCATAAAAATTGATGAGCTGCGGCGAAAGGTAATCATCACTCTTGTTTTGCTGTTTGTGGCACGCATAGGAGCCAATATTCCTTTGCCTGGTATAGACACTTCCCCACTCGGCGAATTCATGCTGAGTAAGGCAGCCAATGGCGGTGGTTTGCTGGGAATGTTTAACATGTTTACCGGTGGCGCATTGATGAAAGGGGCAATTTTTGGGCTCGGAGTCATGCCCTACATCAGTGCATCGATCATTTTGCAATTACTAGCGGCAATAAATCCGTCACTGGCTCGCATATCACAGGAAGGTGAGTCTGGACGGCAAAGAATTGCCCAATACACAAGATATACAACAATTCTAATTTGCATAATACAGGGATTTTTGCTCGTAACGGCCCTTGCAAATTACCCAGAAAAATTGTTTTATGGCTTTGATTCGTCGCGCTTTGGCGACATCGTAATAGTTAACAAAACCTCATTTTTCGTAACCTCCACGATATTTTTGACAGCGGGAACGATGGCATTGATGTGGCTTGGCGACCAAATTACCCAATACGGAGTCGGCAATGGGGTGTCGCTGCTGATCACAGCTGGTATATTGTCGAGTATGCCAACGGCACTTTCTCAGGCAATAACGCTGCTCAGAGCCCCGGCTGGAATGGAAGGAGGCTCGCTTGGACTTTGGCATGGTTTGCTTATGCTCGTTCTTTTGTTGAGCGTCGTGGCACTAATGATCGCCGTTACACAGGCTGATCGTAGGATTCCCGTGCAGTACGTGAATCGTGTTGTCGGACGCAAAATGTATGGAGGCCAATCCTCCTATTTGCCGCTGAAAATTAACTATTCGGGAGTAATGCCAGTTATTTTCGCCAGCGCAATTTTGCTTTTTCCACAGCAAATTTTCGCCTATATCGGCGCTTCCACGGGTATAAATTTTTTCCAAAAAGTATCCATTGCGCTGAATCATGGGTCTACTACTTACTACATAATTTATGGTGCCATGATACTGTGTTTTAGTTATTTTTGGGTGTCCATGATGTTTCGACCGGTCCAGATCGCCGATGATTTAAAGAAAAATGGCGGTTACGTGCCGGGGGTTAGGCCGGGTAATGACACGGCAAAATTTCTCGATTTTGTTATGACACGGCTTACGCTGGCAGGTGCACTTTTCCTGACCTTGACTGCCTTGTTGCCAGATTTTGTATGCTTTGTTTGTGGCATACCCTACTCAATCGCACTCTTTTTCGGGGGGACGGGAACTCTGATTGCTGTGGGTGTGATGTTAGATACGATGAAGCAGGTGGAGGGCTATTTGCTTCAAAAAAATTATGATGGCTTCATGAAGAAGGGCAAACTTCGCTCGCGCAGCGCTGTGAATAGCTTAAAAAAGGGAAGTTCGAAGTTCAGTGGTAAATTTAAAGCAGCGTTATGTTTGGTGTGTGCGATTGTTGTAGTGGTTGCACTGGTGCGGGTCTTTTTTGGATGAGGTTATGATCCCAATAAAAACACCGGAAGAAATAATTAAGATGCATGCCGCCTGTCGCGTTGCCGCTGAGATACTGGATGAGATGTCAAACTTTGCCAAGGCAGGGGTGTCGACGCAGGAGCTGGATGATTTTGGTCGCGAATTGATGGAAGAGGCAGGGGCGACAAGTGCATGTTTCGGGTATCCTGGGAAGAAGTGTAAATTTCCGGCCTATGCCTGTATATCCATCAATGATGAGCTGGTTCACGGAATTCCCTCGAAGGAAGTAATTTTAAAGGATGGCGACGTACTCAGCATCGATCTTTCTGTGTTTTATGACGGTTTCGCCGGAGACAACACGCGCATAGTGCGAATAGGAAATGTCAGTCCTGAAGCCGAGAAATTGTCAAGGGTGACCGAAGAAGCCTTACTGATTGGCATTTCAAAGGCAATTGATGGCAATCGCGTTGGTGATATCTCCCATGCCATTGAGATGCATGCCATTGAAAATAATTGCGGTGTTGTGAAGGAGTACGTTGGCCATGGCATAGGAAAAAAAATGCACGAAGATCCGCAAATCCCAAATTATGGCCGCGCCCACAGTGGGCCGACTTTAAAAGCTGGCATGACGCTGGCCATAGAGCCGATGTTTACCCAGGGAAACCCGGCTGTGTACGTGTGCGACGATGGGTGGACAGTGAAAACGCGCGATGGATTGCTGGCGTCTCACTGCGAACATACGATTTTAGTTACAAATAGTTTGCCAGAAATCTTGACTTTGGTGAAAAAATGATTTCTGAAGTGGTGACTTGTGAAAATTTATTTAAATAGTTAGATAGTTATGCCCCGTATTTTAGGAGTTGATATTCCAGATAATAAGAAGATTGTGTATGCCTTGAGGTATATACAGGGCATTGGTTTGACTCGCGCGCAAACCATAGTTGCAAAGGCGGGCTTGAATCCGGATATGCGTTCCAATGAACTAAACGAGGAGCACATAAATAAGATAACCTCCGTGATTAATAGCGAGGGGTGGAAGATCGAAGGTGATCTGCGCCGGGAGTTCATGGCCAATCTTAAGCGACTGCAGGCGATCAAGAGCTACCGTGGGGTGCGGCACTATCGCGGGCTGCCCGTTCGTGGGCAGCGCACTTCAACGAACGCCAGGACGCGTAAGGGAGCTCGTAAGACAGTTGGAGTGGCAAAGAAAAATGATTCTAAATAGAGGGTTTGAAGACGTAAATGAGTGATACATTGGACAGCAAAGTTGACGTTCCGCCACCGGCTACCGAAGGGGCAGCGAAGGGCAAGTCGGGCATGGATAGCCTATTTGGGGATGGTGTTGGCGAAGTCAAAGTAAGAAAAGCAAAGAAAAGTAAAAATATATCGAAGGGAAAATGCACCATATTGGCCACATTTAACAATACCCACGTCAGCTTTACAGATATGGGCGGGAATGTTATTTCCTGGTCCAATGCTGGAAAATGTAACTTTCGTGGATCGAGAAAGTCAACGGCCTACGCGGCACAAGTGGTAGTACAAGATGCTGGGCGCACGGCCATGTCCCATGGATTAAAGGAAGTGACGATTGTGGTGAAGGGACCGGGTATGGGGCGCGATTCGGCCATACGAACCGTTCAGTCCCTCGGCTTGTCCATAGATGAGATCGTTGATGTTACCGCGGTCCCCCACAATGGGTGCCGTCCGCGCAAACCTCGCCGAGTCTGATGAAATTCGCACAGTAGGAAATTTAATATGTCACGTTACACAGGACCAAGAGCAAGGATTAATAGGCGTTTTGCCCAGTCAATTTTTACGCCGGGAAATGCGGAAGAGCGCAAGCCGTATATCCCAGGAATGCATGGCCCACGGTTGCATCGCAAGGCGTCAGAGTATGCCATGGGCTTGAACGAAAAGCAGAAAGCGCGCTACACCTATGGCATGTCTGAAAAGCAATTCAGATTGGCCTTCAATAAGGCGAAAAACACAAAGGGTGTTACGGGGGTACTTTTTCTGTGTTCCCTCGAGCTCAGATTAGACAGTGTCGTGTACAACTTGGGGCTCGCCAAAAGTCGCGCGGCAGCGAGGCAATTTGTAACACACGGCCATATCTTGATTAATGGCAAAAAGGTCGATATACCCAGTTATTTATGCTCAGCTGGAGACGTAGTCGAGGTTGCAAATCGTGCTCATTCTCGCCAATTAGCAGTCAATAACATTGAGATGACGCGTTTTAGGAATGCACCAATGTGGCTGGAGTTTAATTCGACGCTCATGAAAGGGACAATCAATCGTCTGCCGGAACGCGACGAGATTACCCAAGACATAAACGAACAATTGATCGTTGAGTTTTATAGCCGTTAGTTTTAAGGAAATTTTATGGTCAAGCGATTAGGAAAGTTTGAACTGCCAAATAAGTTGGCAAAAGTCGAACAGACGGCGACGGACACCTATACAATGTTCGTTGCAGAGCCCTTTGAAGTAGGATTTGCACACAGCATAGGCAACGCTCTACGTCGCATACTTATGAGTTCCATAGAGGGAGCTGCCGTCGTTTCCCTTGAAATCGATGGCGTCAATCACGAATTTCAAAGCATAGCTGGAGTAGTCGAGGATGTCACCGGCATAATCCTCAATATTAAGCGGGTTTTGTTTAAGATGGAAGGCAGGGGAAACATGGTTCTGAACATTGACGTTACCCGGGAAGGGAAAGTGTTGGCCAGCGATATAACCGGCGAAGAAGGCTTTTCCGTTTTAAATCCAGATCAGATAATTTGTACGCTGGACAGTAAGCAAAGGTTTTCAGCTAGATTGGAACTGCAGGTTGGCCGCGGATATTTACTCGGCAACCAGCACCCTTGCCGCGCCGAGATTGGTCTTCTGCCCGTTGATGCAATGTTTAGCCCCGTTAAACTTGCCCGCTATTCGGTAGCGGACACGCGCGTTGGGCAGATGACGGACTATGACAAGCTGGTTTTGGAAGTTTGGACCGATGGGCGCGTCACTCCGGCAAACGCACTGAAAGAAGCTTCAGCCATTCTTAAGTACCATATGGCGATATTTGATGGCGTGGCCGATGAGGAGATTAAGTTTGACGATGTGGCAAAGGAAGTGGACGAAGAGCAAAACCGTCTAAGGAAGCTGCTCAACATGAGCGTGAATGAGATTGAATTGTCCGTTCGTGCGGCAAATTGCTTGAACAATGCCAACATAATGACTGTCGGCGAGCTGACTTCAAAGACCGAAGGCGACATGCTGCGTTACAGAAATTTTGGTAAAAAATCTCTCAACGAGATCAAGGGAAAACTCGAGGAACTTGGCTTGTCTTTGGGCATGAAGCTCGATGCTAGCTTGCTAAATCGCCCTGTTTGATTTAAATAAAATTTGAGGAATGTAAATGCGTCACGGTAAACATCGATTTTCTTTAGGGTGTAAAAAGGAGCACCGCGAAGCGTTGATGGCAAATTTGGCTTCTGCGTTGTTTGAACACGGTAAAATTAATACAACTTTGGCCAAGGCCAAGGCACTGCGTCCGTTTGCCGAAAAACTAATAACCATGTCCGTTAAGGCGCATAAATCCATGGATGCTGCGGAGAAATTACACTATAGGCGGTTGGTTATTTCTCGCATCCGCAGTGAGTCGGCCGCAAAGGAACTCTTCGATGTGAAAGCGGCCGAGTTTGTCAGCAGACACGGTGGTTATACGCGTATCTACAAGCTTGTTCCGCGCATAGGGGACGCTGCCAAAATGGCGGTGATTGAGTTGATATATGCCGATGATAAGGGGTATTCCAAATCTCGTCGAGGAAAAAAGAAAGCGGCAAAGCAAAACAAGCCTGTTGAAATAAGGCCAGACGAATCCGAAATAAGCGAAAGCAGTGAAGTAGCTGCCTAGCTACGATATTTTTTAAATATGCGTGTAACTGATTGCCAATGAGTTTATTATCGTTTATTGTTTCATTCGCGGTATTATTCATTTTTATTGTTTTATTTTTTGAGTGGAAAAACGATGCTTCCTGTGCCATATCTTCCAAATTCAATAAGGTGTTGTGGTGCAAGTACTGTGACCGTCTAGAGATTGGTGAAGGAGTGGAAAAGTTGTGTTCCCGTTGCGGAAACACGTGCGTGTTAGTCAAATTTTGAGGAATGTTTTGCAGGTTCGCAGTTGTGGTGAATGCATCAAAAACCGGCGCTCCATCTTTCGCGGAGATGCTTAAAACTCAGCTTGAAAAAAATGGTGCTGAAGTACGAGTTTTTGCCGAATATCCACTCGATGAAAATGTTTTATGCAAATTTGACCTCATTGTAACCGTCGGAGGTGACGGAACTATCCTGGGAATAGCTGGTACGGCGGCCAAGTTTGAGATGCCCGTTTTCGCTATAAATCATGGGGAGATTGGTTTTTTATCGACGTCGGATCGGGAACATGCCCTGAACCGAATTGGAAATCTCAAAGAGAACAATTTTAAATTGTCGAGTCGATCCATGCTAAGCGCTAGTCTAAAGGGAACGCAATACCCGGCCCTAAATGACGTCGTTATCCGCAGTAAAAATTGCGTCCGCTTGATAAAGTTAGCAGCCCATTTTAATGGAAATTTGGTGTCTGAGTATCGTGCTGATGGGCTTATAATATCTTCACCGACCGGATCCACGGCATACAACCTTTCCGCCGGCGGGCCAATCGTTCACCCCGCTTTCGATTGCCTAATATTGACACCCATATGCCAGCACGATCGCCATACCCGTCCCCTCGTTTTGCCGGGTTCTGGAAAGCTAACCATAACCGAGATCGGCGAGGAGTTTGCGATTTACTGTGACGGCAATTTGGTTGATCACGGCAATGAAATTGCTATCACAATTCCTGAAAAAAAACTCCATTTCATAGAAGCGGAACTGTCATTTTTCGACATCCTACGAAGAAAATTATGACCGTTTCAACGCCTGAATCAGACCCGTTAGGCGGGTATCGGTTTTGTTGTTTTTTACGGCGATGCCGTAGGCGTCCATATCACCGACCATAAATACCTTGTTTTTGCCACGCGTAATTGCGGTGTAAATTAAGTTGCGCTGAAGCATGATGAAATGTTGCTTTAGAAGAGGGATGATCACCACTGGAAATTCACTCCCCTGGGACTTGTGAATGCTTATGGCGTAGGCAAGAGAAAGATCGTTAATATTTGCGCGGAAAAGGGTTACAGTTTCTTGGTTAAATTGCACTACAATTTCCTTGTCGTCACTGTTTATGTGCAAAACTCGGCCAGAATCGCCATTAAAGATACCCTTGTCGTAGTTGTTTTTTGTTTGAATGACCTTGTCTCCAACCCTGAATTGTGTCCAATCCGTTCCGAAGGATCGATCGACGAAAGTGTCCTGCAAAAGTCTGTTCAGTGAATCCGTCCCAACCGTGCCTTTGTGCATCGGGACGAGGATCTGCACATCATTGATTGGATCGATGTTATACCATTGTGGAACATATTTTTTGCAAATGGAGACGACTTTTTCGGCGCAATCTTCGGGATTTAAGGCCAATAAAAAGTGCACATCTCGGCGAGGATCCAGCTGCGAAACTTGGTAAACGGCATGGTACGGAAAGCTGGTATCATCGTTGCGGATCGCATAGGCAGTTGCAACGATATCGCTGCAGCCCTCTTGGCGGAAAATTTTGTTCAGCCGTGAAACCGTAAAGATTTGCGAATTTATTAGATCATTTAGGATGTTGCCGGGGCCAACTGATGGCAGCTGGTCAATGTCGCCAACAAGCATGATGGCAGTTTTGCTCGGTATGGCACGGATCAGCGACGCTGCCAAATAGGTGTCTATCATGCTGGCTTCGTCGATAATTATGTAATCCGTGTCCAATTGATTTTCATCGTTAAATAAAAATTTGCGCTCGCCGGGGTTATATTGGAGCAGGCGGTGTATGGTTTTTGCCTCCAGTCCCGTCGTTTCAAATAGCCGTTGGGCAGCTCGGCCAGTTGGCGCACACAGTGCAATTTTGGCATGTTTTGCTGACAAAATTGCCACCAATGCGCGGAGAATCGTTGTTTTTCCCGTGCCAGGACCACCGGTGATGATGTTTAACTTTGTGCTGAGGGAGGCGCGAAGAGCTTCAACCTGTGCATCGTCGAACACGAAACCTTCTCGGCTTTGTGCCCATTTTATCGCACTTTCAACGTCCAGTTTGGGGACGGAACAGCGATCATCGGAGGCGATATTTCGCAGCGCATGGGCAATGTTATTTTCGGCGTTGCGTATGGTTGATAGTTGCAGAATGTTCGGCTCGATTTCAAAAATTTGGCCAAAAGAGAGCATGTTCCCTAGGCGGGCTTCGATCCTGTCCGACGAAATTTTAAGCAAAATTTGCGTGTTGCGTATTAGGGTTTCCCTTGCTGCGCACGTGTGCCCATCGCTTTCCATTTCGCTGAAAACGTGCAAAATACCGGCTTCAATGCGGGAAAAGTGCGTTTCCGGAATACCTATATTTTTTGCGATGCGGTCCGCCGTCTTAAAGCCAATACCGGAGACTTCCTTCGACACCCGATACGGGTCCGTTTCCAGAATTTCCCGCGCTCGCTCGCCATACTTGTCGTATAGGCGCATGCACATTGCATTTGAAATTTCATAAGTTTGTAAAAAAATCATAATGTCGCGGATGGCGAATTGCTGGTTCCACGCTGCCTTGATTTTTTCTGCACGTTGTCTGCCAATTCCTTCTATTTCGAGCAGGCGAGCGGACTCCGTCGATAGAACGCTGAACGTATTTTTCCCGAAATGATCCACTATTTTTTTTGCGTAACCCTTTCCAATACCATCGATTAGCCCGCTTCCCAAGTAGCGGCGAATTCCCTTGATATCCGATGGAAGCTTGGACTCAATTTTAGAAAAACTAAACTGTTGGCCATGTTTTTCATGCTTTGACCATAGCCCATGCACCTCGATAATTTCACCGCATTGCACATTTGGCATCAGCCCGCAAATCGTTGCGCTTGAACCATTTTCGAGCTTTAGTTCGGCGACAGCATACCCGTTGCCGTCGTTTCTGTAAATAATTTTTTCCAAACTACCGAACAGCACCTCCTCCCCACCATTGCTTCCATCGGGCTGGGTATTAATTTCTTTCACAGGAACGTTTTCTGATTATTGGTTGTTGCTGCGAGGCCAATTTTTTGCCAACCCTTTGCGGTTAACACGCGCCCTTGCTGCGTTCGCTGCAAGTATCCCTCTTGAATAAGGTAGGGCTCGTGCACATCCTCGACGGTTTGAATTTCCTCGCCCACTGCAATGGCGACCGTACTCAAACCCACAGGGCCGCCGTTGTAATTTTGACCGATGGTGGTAAGAATTTTTTTGTCCATATCGTCGAGCCCATCCCGGTCGATTTCAAGCATCTCCAGGGCATCTCTGGCAACGCTCTGGTCAGCAATGGGAAATAGTTTCTGCTGTGTAAAATCCCGCACAAAGCGGAGCAAATTATTAGCAATTCTCGGCGTACCGCGGGAACGATTGGCGATTTCAAGTGCACAGTCTTCGGTTATTTGCAAATTCAATAACGCGGCGCTTCTTTTGATTATTTGGCATAGATCCTTGGCTGAATAATAATCCAGCCTAGATTGCAGCGTAAAGCGGCTCCTAAGCGGCGCGCTTAGGAGGCCCGTGCGCGTCGTTGCACCGACTAGTGTGAATGGCGGGATCGATAGACTGACGCTGCGCGCATTTGGCCCTTGATCGATCATTATGTCGATTCTAAAATCCTCCATTGCCGAATACAGGTACTCCTCCACGACGCGTGGCAAGCGATGTATCTCGTCGATAAACAAAATATCGGCACGCTCCAGGCCCGTCAGTAGCCCGGCCAGGTCCGCTGCTCTTTCAATAACCGGTCCCGATGTAACTCGCACGTTGGAGTTCATTTCCTTTCCGAGAATCATAGCCAACGTGGTCTTGCCCAGGCCCGGCGGCCCACAGAAAAGAATATGACTCAGCGCTTCTCCCCGCTTAACTGCAGCGCCGGTCATGATTTTCAGCCGATCCACGGTCTTACTTTGCCCGACAAAATCCAAAAAATCATGGGGCCGCAGTGTCTGCTCCCTCTCATCATTCGAGGCCTGATTTAGAATTTGTGGTATGCTGCTAACTTTCGCACCGTCGCTCATTTTTCCAACGCTAAAGAAGTAGCAACCGGAAAAAACAAAACAAGAAATTTATTCACAAGCGGCAAACAGCCCCATGGTCGTACTTGTTGCTTGCATTATTTTTTTCAATCCTTGATATTTGCCCCGAGTCGGGGTGTAGCTTAGTCTGGTAGAGCGCTATGTTAGGGACGTAGAGGTCGCTGGTTCGAATCCAGTCGCTCCGACCACGTTTCTACGACCAGTAGAAGAAATTATATGCTATTTAGACCACTAAAGTAGAGTGGTCAACTATTGTTGATTGCAAGGAATGTCCGTCCATGATACCAAGGACGCATAACTCCATAGGATAATTTGTCCAAAGTCAAGTGGTTGTGAAGTGGAAATTATGGCATAAACCGACTCAGGGAAAAATTAAAAGTTTCTTCAGAGGCAATAGAAAAACTTTTTGTTACAAACAATGGCGTAAAATCGAAAACTTTCTTGCCAAATTAAAGGATTGGCGCTCCATCGCCACCCGCTATGATCGCTGTGCCCACACCTTCTTTTCTTTCACGCTTTCTTCTCCTCAATTTGCATCGCCTGCTCTTTTCTCTTTTATTTGAGCTTATAAGTCTTGACCCTAGGGCTTTTGGGTAACCATTTTTATTTTTTTTAGGCGATGAACCTGAACCCCACACCCATAACAAAACCTGCGGTCAAGCTTTTGTGATTCGACATGAAATTAATTATCCAGGATAGAATTTTGACAAAGGTGGAAGCTAGCCAATAAGCGAATGGAGGGAGTTTGCGGAATAACAAACCTAAAAGTGTTTTAACAAGTTCTTTCGCTTTACGAGTTAGAAAACTTTCACTTTCACTACGCCATACTGCTTTAATTACCTGTGATGTAACTTCGGCAACAATTTTGGCAAAGGTAAAAGCTAGCGCAAAGGCAACCAAGGGGAGATCTATAAGGAATAATTTCAAAAGCGTCTTAGTAAAATCTCGAACTTCTTTTTTTGCTAAAGTCGCCAGTGTAATTATGGCTAGACCTGCAACAAAGGCTGGATGAGCTGAACAAAATGACAAAACAGCGAAGCCAAACCTACTATTTGAAATGGCAGTTCCAACGACGCTAGCAGCCCGAGAAATCTTCAAAGATACACCTTGGGGCAAGCATCGGCTAGCATGCCTCACGCCAATATCTTTTACTTTCTTTATGCAATTGAATGCGCCCCGAGCTAGCGAATTAGCCAGATCTGATGCTGCGATCAAAGAACCCAGCAAGCTTTTCGCTTTAGATATAACATCTTCTCTGGAAAGCCCTACGGGCTCACTGTTCGTCGCTATTCCTTCCATAAAATCCCTATTGTGTAACATAGGGTAGTATTTTTTTAAAAAAAGTCAAGAATTTGTCAAAGGTTGCATCAAAAAATTTTAAAAGGGCATAATGGAGTTTTAGGATCAGTGCTTGTTACTTTCATTTTATAGCTTGAAATCTGGTTAATTCCTCAATTTTCACGAAAGGTTGAACCTGCCCTGAAGTTGTTCAATCTTTCGTATTATTAATATCCCCTTATTCTTTGCTGAAAAGCGTTAAATTTCAATTTTAACTGCTTTTTTGAAATCCGAGGCATGGGTCAAAGTTCAACATCTTGTCGCTGCCAAAGTCTCCTCGTATGGTTCCCGCATTAGTGTCAGGACCCGAAAAGAAGCATTGACAGGTTAGGAAAAGGCCAATAGGAGATTGGCCATAATGGAATTAATAAGAGAGGAAGCCTTTGAGAGGATAAAGCCGTATTTCCCGAAGTCGCGGGGGAAACCACG
>JAIRMI010000003.1 GCA_031258795.1 Puniceicoccales bacterium
GTTGCAGCGCTGAAACCCGGGCAGGTGGTCCTTATGGATAATGCCGCCTTTCATAAGCATCCCAGGACGTGGGAGGCCATCGAAACTGCTGGCTGTTCACTAATTTACCTGCCTCCCTACTTTCCGGACCCCAATCCCATCGAAAAATTCTGGGCGAACCTCAAACGGAAACTCTCCCATATCCTCCACTTCTTCCCTTCTCTCCGATGCTATTCATTATGCCTTTCTAAAGTAAGATGACTACCTATTTTCCGGACCCCAATCCCATCGAAAAATTCTGAGCGAACCTCAAACAGAAACTTTCCTATATTCTCCACCTCTTCCTATCTCTCTTCGACGCTATCAAACATGCCTTTGTCAAGTAAGATGACTATATCGCTATTTTCTATTCTTTCCGATTCCATGCTATCCCCTTATTTAAGCGGCCTAGGAGCTGGTGCTCGAGGCGGGAGTCGAACCCGCACGCCCTTACGGGCAAAGGATTTTAAGTCCTCAGCGTCTACCATTCCGCCACTCGAGCGAAGAATCACACCAATGGGAATCCATCGGTAAAAGGCAATGTTTTTGTTGCCTAATTTTAAAAGCTTAGGAGGCGCTTTGGTATATTATTTTAGCGAAAAATTAGATATGAAAAATGAACGGAAAATTTTATTCGGCACCCACCCAAAATTTTCAAAAAAAGCGAGATTTAATCACTATTCGGCGAAAAATTTTTCTAGCCTTTGATGTTAGAAACATGGCGTGATCCTGCATCGGTTCAAATTTGATAGACGATAATTTTTGTCCGAATGTATCGGAAAGCGCCAGTGCGGTGATATCTACAAACAGTGGTGTTCCTTCAACGGAGGTTGTCGCTTTGGCATTTTTGTAATACAAACAGCCATTCTTGTAGGTTAAGTTTGCATTTGTCGATGATAGAAAGGTTTCTCCGGATGGCGTTTCCATCGCGACCCTTATGCTAAAATTCAGTAATTTGCTGCTCAGTGGCCTTACCATAGCTGGGACGTATTTTGAGAAATTTTCCCGCAGCGAACTTTGCTGATCCAAATTATTTTGCATGAACAGAGAATCCATAGGGGACAGTTCCGATTTGGTGAAAATTTTGCGAAAATCATCGCCCTCCCTAATGCAATATTGAATGGCCTTCGTTACGTGTTCCTCGTTATTTGAGGAAAAGAATGAGATGAAAAATTTTTGCTGATCATCGTCGTATGCAAACTCAAAAATCGGGAATTTTTTGTCTATCAGAATCATGCATGATAGATCTTCGGCGAGCGTTTCTCCAATGGTGCGCAATTCGCCGTCGATTGCCGCGTTTTCGAGGGAAATTTTGTAGCGATTGTTGATGCTCGTGAAGAGATAAAAGGACAATGTAGATATGAAGGCGATTAAAAACAGCGATACCAAAACCTCCAGCAGGGTAAACCCTCGGCGCCTTGATGTTAACTTATTTTTCATAGAATTTATTGCATTTACTTGGCACAGGGACAAACTGCACGCCCATGCGCAGAGGAAGTATTTTGGTGCTTATGCTAGGGATAGTATTAATCATGAGCGCGTTGGCGGTTTCTTTCTTGCATGTTGTGAAAGAGGAAATTACTTACATCGGTCAAATTGATCCCACTGTTGACTTCCAAGTAAAGAATGATTCCGCTTTGTCAATCGCAATCACCGGTCTTTATTCATACATGTCCGAAGACTGTAGTCTGTATGAGTGCAGGGCAAACATTGAACGATGCATGGGAGATAATTTAGGCTCCGATGTGATTTTGCTTCTCACTCCCGAGGACAATAAAATTCCCTTGCGATCGAAATTTTTAGCTTTGCTGGGGCGATTATTTTTTGCAATTGAGCTTGATTACCATGAAGTCAGGTCACTGATGAGCGATTTAGAGGAATTGTTTGAGTCGAAAAAGCAGGGGCCATCAAACGTGGAACATTTGCTGGCTTTGCCTGCGTTTGAGCGTGTGTTTACCAAGAAAAATGGCTTTTTTACGAAAAAATGGCAAACTTTTACCAAAAATGTTACTTGCCTAGAAACGGACGCCATAGCACTGTGTGAGCTCAGCGATGAACTATTGCAAGCGATTTGTTCGATGGAAGACTGGTGCTTCGATGATGCCAAAATAGCTCTCCAAAGTGCTCCAGCCTCAAGCGGCAATTTTCAAAATAATGCTTTTACGGAGCTTTATTTTCATGGATGTGTAGTTCGCGATCCTGGGCTTTTTAAGGAAAAAAATACGTATTTTAATCTCGCCATCACTGTCAGAACGGATGATGTCAATTTGACAGAAAATTACACCATAACTTACAATCCATTTCACAATTGGTACGGTTTTCCATTTGAAGTAGTTTTTTAAATGGCAATTTTTAAAACGCCTGATTGACTTTTACAAAGTTAATGATTTAAAAGGGCATGGCTATGCCTCACTTTGTAAAAAAGTTGCTACAGTTTTTAAAGGCGGGGCGTTTATATCGTGAACGGGATAGGATTTGCATCCTCGGAAAGGAGTATTTTTTTATCGATGAGTTTTCCTTTGAAAAGCCGATAAAGTCAAACCGCGCTTTGGAACGCTTTGTCAGGCTTCGTGTGGAAGCAATTAGTCCATTTGCTTTAGATGACGTACTGTATGGTTTTTTCACAAACGAAGCCAAAGTAACAATATTCATTGCGTATAAGCCCAGGGTGGAGCAGCTTTTTTTAGATAAGGACGCCCATATTTTTCCCGAATTTTTGCCGAGCATGGTAACCGGACGAGATTTTAAAATAACACGCGCCAATGCAACGCGAGATGGCAGGGTAATTTTCCATAGTGCCGCGGAAAATCTTTCCATTAAATTATCTAATCCCATGTTCTTTAATGCCGATTTGAAGGAGTTTAAACGAAAAGTCCGTGCGAAAAGCTTGGGAAGACTTTCCGTTTGCCTGGATTACGGAATTTGCCTTTGCTTGGTTGCATTGTTTCTTGGATGTGGAGTTTCACTGTTTTTGATTTTTCAAAATTCGCAACTTAGTGGGCTAAAAAAGCAAGCCAATGCCAGGGAAAGTGAGGTGGAGGACATCGCTTCGAAGTACGCCTTCCTTGGGAACGTGTTCAAGTTTTATTCCCGTGAAAATTTTTGTTTGGATGCGTTGGAGAATATAAATCAGGTTCGACCAGACGATATTTTGTTTAGCGATGTCAATGCCGATGCCGATAAAAAAGCCCTAAAAATCAAGGGCCATGCCTCATCCATTAGTTCTTTGGAAAAATACTGTGGCGCTATGAAACGCTGTGCAAATGCCATTTCCGTTGAAACTTCCAATGTTCGCTCCCTCAACCATCAAGCCTTTTTTTCCGTTGATGTTTGCTTTAAATAGAGTCAAAAACTTGCTTAAGTGGCTAAAAATAATACAGTTACGCTATAAATTGTATGCTTTCATTTTGTTGCTATTCGTTTCAAGTTTTTGTTTGGTACGCAGCGTATCCGGGGTAAAGAAACGGGCAAACTTGATATCATCTTTTAGTGCTTTAGTCTCTGAACAGGCGCTATGGCTGAACAGGAGAGATGAAGTTTGCGAAAAATTTGACAGTGCTTGCGATCGCCTAAAAGGCAATAAAAATTTAGGAAGTTCTCTGATGGGTTTTGTTGAAGAAATTGCATCCGAGTATGATTGTAAATTTGAGCTGTCCGACGAGCCTGGGCGTAGGATCGATGAAGTTTCCATATCGTCGGTAAGCGCCACTTTTCATAATATTTCTTTGCTGGATTTTATTTCTTTCAGCGATACCATTATCGGCGATGGTGTCCGAATAAGCAGCGTCGATTTTACAGCTGTAAAAGATGGCAGTCTAAATGTAAGATGCCTAATTGAAGCCGTATCTTTGGATGAAAAATGAGGATATTGAGATATATTTTTATATTTTTAGCGGTAAATTTTCTTTGTAATTCGTTGATTTGTGGCGAGATACAAAGTTTGATCTTTGCCGAGGAATCTTTGCCACAGGTGCTGTGCATTTTGGAGAAATTGACCGAAAAATCCATTCTGTGCGACCAGTCCCTTGCCAATGTTAAGCTATCCTTGCAAATTAGGCAAAATTTGTCACAGCAGGATGCCATTCATGCATTGGAAAATGTTCTCAGCATGAACGGGGTTGCAATCATCGACCGCGGGGACGGAGTTTTGCGAGCTGTCAGTACCAGGATGGCGGCCACTCACGCTACGGAATGGCTCGAAACTTCCGCTCTATCGATGGCAGCCAGTGAAAAGTTTTACACAAAATTGTTTACATTGGAATACGCTTCCGTTGCGGATTTTGCTAAAATTATCCGTCCCATATTGTCCCAAGTCGGCTCCTCAACTTTAATTTTTGAAAATTCCAATTGCCTGGTTATTACAGATAGGTTGTCGAATTTGCAGCGTGTAGAACTGCTGATTAAAAACGTGGACAAGCCCCGCTGTTCCAAAATAAAATCAAAAATTTTTCGCATAAAACACGGTAGTGCGGAAAATATTTCGGCAATTCTTCACAAACTGATTTCGACTGGAGACTCCTCGACAATTAGAAAAATTGAAAATAAACCTCATGAAGAAGGAACACAGGGTAAGCCGGGGAATGCGAATGCAACCGCGCAAAGCGATGCCAAGACCGATATGCAGGAGTTTAAGTTTTCGGGAAATGTTGCCATAGAGCATGATAAGTACAGTAATTCCATAATCGTTTGCGGGACACAGCAGGACATAAATCATATCGAAAAAATCATCGATGGCCTCGACATACTGCTGGAACAGGTACGCATAGAAGTCGTCATTGCCCAAGTGACCCTGGGTGATGACGAAACATCCGGGTTGGAATCGCTGGGGATAGCCTATAATTGTAACATTCCAACGAATGTTTTCCAAACTCCGACTTCATCAGGGGATCACAACTTAAAACTTTTTGGCCGAGGAGATTCGACAAAAACAACCAATAGAAACTCCTTTATTTTTGGTGGTACGCTATTAAAAGGTTTTTCCCTGGGCTATGTGTTCGATAAGGCTAAAACATGCAGCAATGTAAAGGTTTTATCGGCGCCAACGATAGTTACAACCCACAATCGGGAAGCGTCCATAAAGGTCGGAGAGTCCCGTCCGGTGATAACGGCAAATTTTACCGATCTAACGAATCAGAGGTCCATTAGAAATAGCGTTAATTACAAGGATATCGGCATAGAGCTAACCGTTACCCCATTGATTGGTCCAAATGGGGTGATTCAAATGAGGATCGACCAACTCATTCAAAAAATCGGTGGCGATGTTCAAATCGATGGAAATAATCAGCCGATAATAGCGAAGCGGCAAGCCGTGTCCTTTGTGAGTGTGCACGACGGCGACGTTGTTGTTTTAGCTGGCTTACAGGAAAAAGAGTACACCGATTCGAGGAGTAAGCTGTGGCTTCTGGGACACATACCGATCCTTGGGGAAGCCCTGTTTTCACCAAAAACTCGAATTGAAAAGACGAATGAACTACTCATTTTTATACGCCCGTCCATCGTGGCGAACCCATCTTCGGAAGAGGAATATGCTCAAAGAGCATTGAAAAATAGCTCTTTAAATTCCGACCTCGATACATATCGTTCAAAGGGAAGATTTATGCTAAAAGGCAAAAGCGAACCTAAGTTAGGTGAACCGTCGAACCAAAAACCAAAAAGGAGGAGGATGCGAGCAATTTGAAAAATGAAGAACCTTGCGTCACTTTGCTCCATTTTGCTTTGTGCTTGTGCTCTTTACGGAGAATATCCATCGCTGTGTGAACGTTCGCCATTTTGTGAAAAATGCGTTGAAGCTGTTGAAAAACAGCAACCCGATATGAACGGAAAATTTGAGTTTCATGGTGTTTGCTTAAGTGGCAATGATTACTTGTTCAGCATCTTGGATAAGGGTTCCAACAAGAGGTATTGGCTAAAGTTTGGGGAAACATTGGATGGAATTTGCGTAAATAGATACGACGAACACCGACAAATCATTGAGTTGGTCATGCCAGATGGGTCGACGGGAAATGTGCAATTGAATCAATTTGAACCAAAGACAAAAGCGGTGCAGCTTGAACAGGTGGAACGCGACATTATTCCTATTTCGGATGGTGCTCGTCTAAAATTTTTAGAGGTCATTCGTGAAGATGTCAAATGATGGATGATTCGGTTTTTTATTCAGAATTCGGCAAAGATATCGCCCATGTTTTATCCATTGATCCCGGCTTACGATTGGGTGAATTTGCAAAATTTTTAGACCGCAGTGAAGATTCGGCATTGAGTACTTTGGCAAAAATAAGCGGATTGAAAATTGTCAAAAAATTTACGATCAATGGGGAAATTTTGAAAAATTTGCCCTATCAATTAATTACAGAATACAAGATTTTACCCCTTAGTGTGGATGGAAATGTAATTTTCCTTATTGTTTGTTGGCCGTTGACGGATAGCCAAATCAAGTGGATTACTGTTGCCACAGGGTTTACCGTTGAGTGTTCCCTTGGCTATCCGGAGGCCATAACCAAATTCATCGCCGAAAGTTTCGGTTTATCTGGCGTTGCGGCGCAGAGTGTGGACGATGAGCAAAGAAGCGAAAGTAGTGAAAATGAAGATGCCATTGTAATAAAATTCGTCAACGACCTCCTGAAAAGGTGCATTGGGGCACGGGCAACCGATATCCATTTTGAGCCACAGAGAGCTAGTTTGACCATCAGATACCGCGTTGACGGGGATCTGGTCATCGCCCGCGTTCCGGACAACTTAAAGAAATTTCAAGCGGCCATAATTTCCCGTTTGAAGATAATGGCGAGACTAAACATTTCCGAAAAACGTCACCCCCAGGATGGGAAGATTTTATTCAAAATGCCACAGGGCACCCTGGATATCAGAGTATCAACCTTGCCCACGACTTATGGGGAGAGTGTGAGTTTGCGCATACTTGCTAATAACAGTGGCCCCATTGGGCTGGAAGATCTTGGCCTTGATCAGGTGCGGAGCAAATTGGTGAAAAGTACGCTCAAGCAGCCCCATGGCATAGTCCTTGTAACCGGCCCAACGGGCTCTGGTAAATCCACAACACTCAGTGCCTGTTTGCGTGAATTGCGCGTACCAAATAAGAGATTGATGACCGTTGAGGACCCGATAGAGTACGAAATTCAGGGAGTCAACCAGACACAGGTAAACCCTGAAATCGGCCTGACTTTTGCCAGCGTATTGCGTTCCATCCTGCGCCAGGATCCGGACATCATCATGATTGGTGAGATCCGGGACCGAGAAACGGCCGAAATCGCTATTAGAGCGTCCATTACTGGGCATTTGGTCCTGAGTACGCTGCACACGAATGACTCCGTTGGTGCACTCACGAGATTGCGCGATATCGGCGTGGAGGAGTTCCTATTATCCTCGGCAATCAGGATCATTGTTGCACAGCGACTGGTCAGAAAATTGTGTCCCCATTGCTCTCGAAAAGAAGACCTTCAGGAAGTGGTTCGCCGGGAGATGCAAGAAATATTTGAATCGGACCTTTCTTCCGCTTATGTGGCCCATGGCTGTGATCACTGCGACGGTTTGGGGTATTACGGCAGGGTAGGAATTTTTGAAATTCTCGACATAAACGATGCCATTCGAGAGGCTATTGTGGAGCGAAAATCGGAATCGGAGATTCGTACGATTGCGGTCCAAAATGGGATGTTAACACTGAAAAGTGATGTGCTGAGTAAAATTAAAGATGGCACCACGTCCATAGATGAAGCAATGCGCGTCATCGGCCATTGATATTCATTCTTTTTTGTGGCAATTGCTTTGCTCGATAGGCACTTTTTTCGAGAGCGAGGTGTCTCTCCGCCCATTTTGCTAGGCGTACAAATGGTAATCCGAGCAAGAGGTAAAAAAAGGCGACAATAATTCCAGGGATGAAAAAATCAAATGAGGAAGTGGACACCATTGTGTACGTCTTAGTCAACTCCACTATCGTGATCAAGGATACGAGGGATGATTCCTTTATTATGGCAATGAAGTCATTTGTTAGGGAAGGTAGCACAAAGCAAAATGCCTGGGGAATAATGACATAGCGCAATGATTGCCATTGAGTCATGCCGAGAGCACGGGCTGCTTCCATTTGTCCTCCGGGTACAGCTTTCAGTCCTGCACGGAAATTTTCAGACTCGTAGGCTGCATAATTTAGGCCAAGTGCAACTATTCCAGCAACGAGCGGTTGGAGTGTAATGCCGATAAAAGGTAAGCCATAAAAAATGAAAAATAATTGTATGATCAGAGGTGTCCCGCGAATAGCTTCCACGAACATCGTTACAATAAGCTGCATCCATCGCGGGGCATACAATTTGATGAGCACCAATATAAGGCCGAGCACAACGGCGAATATCATCCCACAGATAGACACTTCAATTGTTACCATTGCAGCCTTGGTGAAAACCGGCAGCAACTTGGCATATTTTTGAAATTTACTGACAGACTGCTCCTGCTTAAATGTTTCGCGGGCATCGACTTCATTTCCATTCACAACTTTGGTGACATACCCGTCAAACAATGAATTACTCAATCCCCACTTTGAGACGATTGCCTGTATTTTTCCGTTTTTAATCAATTTGAATAAGGCTTTGTCAATTTCTTCAATGAGCGAGTGATTGTCTTTTTTTACTGCTACTAAGTACTCAACTTTATCAAAATTATTTACAATTTTGAGCCCATCCATGGCCATAAGGGAGTAAATTGCAGCCGGATAATCCAATACCACCGCATCCACTCTACCGTTTTTCAAATCAGCCAGTGCTCCGTATTCGTTGGGATATTCGAAAATTATTATATCTTTGTACTTCTTCAACACCCATTTGGGCCGAGAGCAACACAGTACTCCGACCTTCTTGCCTGAACATTGCTCAATGGACCTGATCTCTTCATCGTTCTCCGAGATAATGAGTGATAGGGGACAAGTGTAGTATGGAATCGAAAATAGAACGGCATTTTCGTTTTCCTCACTACGAAAAAAGCCCTCCACAATAGCATCGTATAAGCCATGATCCAGACCGGGAACTAGCCAAGCCCAATCATTTTGATAAAAAACTGAGGTCCTGTTCAACTGTTTGCAAACTTCATCGACAATCTCTTTTTCAAAGCCAGTGAGCTGATTGTTTCCGTCGTAAAACACACTGGGAGCGCCGCTGTCCGTGTCGGCCGCCCAACGCAGCTCATTGCAATATGAGCCGTTGATGCAAATGAGTCCCAGGATAAAAATTAAAAATTTCTTCATCTCACATGTATCTTTTTAGAAAGCGTTTCGTGCGTTCATCTTTCGGAGATATAAAAATTTCATCTTCATCGGAAATTTCTACTATTTGTCCGTTTTCGATGTATATTATGTAATCGGATGCGTCGCGTGCAAATTTCATCTCATGGGTGACTATCACTTGGGTCATGCCATCTCTGTCAAGGTTGCGCATTACCTGTAAAACTTCCTCAACCATTTCGGGATCCAATGCCGAAGTAGGCTCGTCGTAGAGCATTAGTATGGGATTCATTGCAAGGGCACGTGCGATAGCGACTCTCTGCTTCTCTCCGCCGGAGATGCTCCAGGGATGGCGCTTGTGGAAACTTGCAAGCCCGACCTTTTCCAATAGTTCCATGCCTTGTTTACGGGAAAGTTCCCGGGATTGCTTTTTAACCACCATTGGGGCGAGCATGATGTTTTCAAGCAAAGTTTTGTGAGGAAACAGGTTGAAAGATTGAAAGACCATACCAATGCTCTGTCGCAGCTGGTGGGCTCGCTCAAGGAAAGTTTTGTAATCCACAAGTGCCAATTTTGATGAGATAGATATGCCGTTTATGGAAATTTCGCCACCATCCAAAGTTTCTAAACAATTTAGGCAGCGTAGCAGCGTAGACTTTCCGCATCCAGATGCACCAACTATGGAGACCAAATCTCCGCTTTCGATGTTGAAGCTTATGTTCTTTAGGACTGGATATTCACAGTAATTTTTAGATAAATTCTTTACCTGTATAAGTGGATCTTCGTTCATCTCTGTGATAATTCCGGTACGCTAATAAAACATGATTTTCAGTTCCTTCCTGGTTCCTGAGAGGATAGTAAATAAAAAATATATAAAAATGCCAGAACAAATCGATGCATCGGCGATATTAAATACTGGCCAGCAAAAAGTTCCCAGCCTGAGATCTATAAAATCGACAACGTGTCCGTACAATAAGCGATCTATTATATTTCCCGCTATGCCGGCGCATATCATCCCGAAAGCAAATTGGTTGCCCCATTGCTTTATTTCCAAACGTTTCCGCAAAGCGAAAATCGCCACCAGTACAAAAATTCCGATAATTCCAAGCAATACCCCATTGCCTTGGAGTATGCTCCAAGCTGCCCCGCTGTTCCGCGTATATGACAGAAAAAAGAACTTCGGTAAAACTGTAATCCTTCGGCCAACGAGCCACCTATTTGCCAAGAATTTGGCAACCTGATCGCTTGTTAGGGTAACCAACAAAACGACATAAAACAAAGGATATTCCCCAAACTTATTCCTCTTCATAGTCGGAAAATTCATTCCCACCGTCGGATTGTTCAGCTTCAAATAACGAAAGCGTTGTCCGTTCCTTGGTAACTTTGGTGCGTTCCTGCTCCTCTTGGCCCTGCTTAGAGAACCTCGTGAAGGGGACGACCGCCAGGCGTTCCGCTTCGATCGGCCTCCCAGTTAGTTCACATATCCCATAGGTACCGTTATGTATGCGCTGGATGGCCTTTTCTATTTCCGCTATGGCTTCCTGCTCGCTCGACATCAAGCTTAGAGCGAAGCCGGAATCAAAGGTCTCCACATCGAGATCGTTGACTGATCCTGTGCCACGGGACAGGTGCTCCTTCGTTAGGCGAGACAATCCTTGTTTCGCATCGGATTTCAATTTTAGCAAAAGTTTGTAGTATTTCCGGTATTTCATTGGCACTTCCGATGGATCCTTGTCTCGCGTTTCCGTTTGCTTGGAAATATTTGGATTAAAGCCTAAAATATCCGCTATGGAAGCGGCACCGATTTTTTGCGGAGTGGTACTCTTGGGCGCAACGATATCGTGTTTAACCTCGATAACTTCTTTCTGCGAATCCTTTTCTTCTATCTCGGCCTGCTCAGTTTTTTGCCGAATTATTTGGCGAACATCTTCGAGTGTGAATGCCATGCTATTCTGTGCTTTGGTCCGCCTGCCAGTCAGGCTATGGTTCTGTGCAATTTTATCCATAGGCAAATCTTTTTTACATTAAATTGCTGTACTTGGTTTTTAGGGCAACCAAGCTATCTTTCGAAACTTTTCCGAAGTTTCCGGCATCGAACAACTGCTCGCACCATTTCCAGCTACGTGGACATTTTGCTCCACGGGCACCTTCAACGGTAATATTCGTTGTTTCGCCGGACTTGAAATGCAACTCCACCTGGGAAACGATGAACATTTCTTCGAGTATGTCACTGTGTTTTTTCAACACATTGGCGTATTTGTTGCCATCTCCGCAGGTTATAATAACCCGAGCATCTAGGGACTGGCCGATTAACTTGCTCTGCCTCGCGCGCTCAAGCTGTTCGTTGACACCATCGCGAAACTTCAGAATCAAGTCAATTTCCCCTTCTTCAGCTTCAAAATTTTCGAAGAAGTCGAAATTCGGCCAATCAAGCAGTTGCACGTGTCGATCGGAAAATTCCGAATCCGTCAGTAAAAATGCCAAAGCTTCGTCGCAGGTAAAAGTCAAAATTGGTGACAGCAGAGCAATCAAAGTGTTTACTATTATGAATATGGCCGACTGGGATGATCTTCGCTCATTGGAGTTAAAAGCGTGCGTGTAAAGCCTATCTTTGAGAATATCGTGGTAAATGCTGGACAGTTCGACGGAGCAAAAGCGGTTGACCAACTGGTACACCCTATGCAGGTCAAAGCTGGTGTAGGCAGCATTTGCTTCTCCTACGAGCTGTCGAGTTTTTTGCAAAATCCACTTGTCCAAGATGGTCATTTCTTTTGGTTCAAATTTATCAGATTTTGCGTCGAAATCGTAGAGATTGCCGATCTGAAAGCGAATAGTATTTCTAATCGTCCTATAGGCGGAAGCGACGTGGTCAAATATGGCATCCGACAAGGTAACATCCGTTCTGAAATCCTCAGAGGCAACCCACAGGCGAACAACGTCGGCTCCAAACTTATTGACATAATCATCGGCCGTTTGCGGCTTGTTGGCACTCTTTGACACCTTGTTTCTACTTTCGTCAACGACGAAGCCATGGGTCAAAATTGTTTTGAATGGCGCCCGGCCATTTTCCGAAATTACACTCGTACACAGCGATGACTGGAACCAGCCGCGATGCTGATCGCTTCCCTCTAAGTACAAGTCAGCGGGCCAGCTCAGGTCGGCATTATTTTTGAGTACGGCCCTGTGGCTATTACCGGAGTCAATCCATACATCCAGTGTATCTGTGGACTTGTGGATGGTGGCGATGTCCCAGGATTCGGGCACATCTATGCCCGACAAAATTTCTTTAACATCCGCTTTAAACCAAAAATCCGAACCGTAACGGCCAATTTTTTTAGCAATTCCTCCTATGACGTTCCTATCCAGCAGTGGGTCTCCTTCAGCGGTGTAAAAAACCGGCAAGGGAATGCCCCAGGCTCGTTGCCTGCTTATGCACCAATCGGGGCGCGTTTCGATTGCGCCGCGGATTCGATTTTCTCCCCATGCGGGCACCCAGGAAACGGTTCCAACGGCATCGAGCAGCCTTTTTCTCAGATTATTTTTATCGAGGGCGATGAACCATTGTGCCATTGCTCTGAAGATCACAGGTGTCTTCGATCGCCAGCAATATGGGTATTGGTGGGCAATTTCCGATTTATGCACCAGGGCACCGACTTTTCCTAATAGTTCAATTACCCTATCGTTTGCTATGCACTTTCCTGGGGACTCTTCCAGGACACTGATGCCAACTAATTCCTGTGGAATTTGCCCGTCGTTGGCATAGCACCCCTCGTCATCTATGGGGGAGTAAATGTCAAGGCCGTAGGCCAACCCAGTGGTATAGTCTTCGAGGCCATGACCCGGAGCAGTGTGGACACAGCCTGTACCCGCGTCGGTGGTGACATAGGAAGCGAGCACAACCTTACTTTTCCGTTCGATTATTGGATGTTTGGTGGACAAGTGCTCCAAATCTGTGCCCTTGAAAGTCCTGCGCCCTTCACACTGAAGCGCGCATTCTTGGGAAAATTTTTCCACTAGGTTTGCAGCAACAATGTAATACCCATCCCTTACTTTGAGTGCAGTGTAGGTGAAATCGGGATGAACGGCAATAGCCAAATTGGAGGGGATTGTCCACGGTGTAGTGGTCCATATTACCATGTAAGTATCATCGCCGAGAGCAAGCTTTTGCGCCGAATTCTTATCCAGCTTAAATCTTACCCAAATGGATTTGCTAACATGGTTTTTGTACTCTATTTCTGCTTCGGCGAGTGCAGTTTTGCATGGAATTGACCAATAAACGGGCTTTTTCCCTCGATAGATTTGCCCCTGCTCCACACAATCGGCGAAAAAATTTATTACGGTCTCCTCGTAGGCTGGATCCATGGTGCAGTATTCGTGCTTCCAATCCGCTAAAATTCCGAGTCGTTCGAACTGCTTGCGCTGCTTCTTTATGTAACTTTTGGAAAAATTTGCACACTCCTGCCTCAGGGAAAGGGGGTCGAGCTTTTTATTTTGCTGATTTAGTTCCTTCGACACTTTGTGTTCGATGGGCAGCCCGTGGCAGTCCCAGCCGGGTACATAGGGCGTACGAAACCCAACCATGGAGCGATGCCTAACAATTATATCTTTTAAAATTTTGTTCAAGGCCGTCCCGATGTGTACGTCTCCGTTCGTGAATGGCGGCCCATCGTGCAAAACAAACACTTTTCCATTGGCGTTTTTTTTCTGAATTTTATTGTACACGCCTTCCCTTGCCCACAACTCTATTCGCTTTGGCTCCCTTTTTACCAGATCCGCTCGCATAGGGAAATTTGTTTTCGGCAAATTTAACGTATCCTTTATATCCATCGCGGGAGTCAATAGGAGCAAATTGGGGAAAGTCGAGAAAATATTTATAATTTTAACATTATGTTTATAATAATAGTCAGACGCTAAACCGCAGCATGGATATGATTGACAATTTGCAATTAGTTTATATAATGGGGTGACTCGAATGAAAGAATTTATTGAACTTTTTCAAAATATCGCCAAAGATAAGAAGACGGCAGCGACCATAAAAGAAGGATTGGATAAGGCGGTTCAGTGGTTGGATAAGGCCCAGGAATGGCTTTCCAAGACTCCAAAGGATGAGTTTAATAAAACTGTCACGGCTGCCAGAGAGCATGCCCGTGAAAAATTGGCGAACATGGTACGCGAAGGCAAGATAAATAAGGAGTATTTGGAAAAAGCGCACAGGTTACGCATGATTTTTCCTTCGGATTTTACCCGTAAGTGGGAAGAAATCGTCAACATGTACTACGACGAATACAAAGACGAGGCAAAGTAAGGTATAGTTTCTGTATTGCTTTTTGGAAAAACAACGCATGTAATCCACGCCTTAAAACAAACCTAAGCCGCCTGAAGTGCAAAATCTTTTAACCTCTGTTGGTCTTCCGCTGATTGGCAATAAATAATATCATAAAAAGGCTGATTGCTGAGAAATTTTGGCAAGCTGTTTTCTGGTAAAAAAGCCGGCTCACTTCTCTCGGAATCCAGCAAAACCCACTGCCCCGTTGATAATTTTCTAATACAGACAAAATGTCCTTCTTGGCCGACTATTATTCGATCGATGTTTTGAGGTAAGTCATTTCTTGCTATTGCTTCCAAAAGTTCTCTTTTCTCTTGGGAAACATCTTCTGCCGTACCATCCCTTATTTCTTCTCGTCTTATACTTTCCACATGTAGCTTTACTCCTTTCGTTTGCATTGCCAGGGAATGGGTAAGAACGGCCGGATCTGTCCCATTTACAGGCGAAAAAGATTTTTTAAGCTCATTCTTAATCCCTCCCAACTCTTTAACTCCATCTAAAATTTTAGACTCAGTTTGTGGTAGCTGCATAAGACCGGCTATTGCGGAGATTCTCATGTCAAAGAATTTATCTATATTTTCCATATGATTAGCGAAGTTTTCAATTGGCCTGCCTTCTCTCAGTGCTTCAATCTGACCTGCCAGTGCATCAACACTTTCGATGGCGAAATTAATTTTACTCAGTGCATCATTTATGTATTTTTCGGCTGTTTTTCTTTTTCCTAGATCTTCCAGCCCGGCAAGCAAATTCTTTAATTCATTTAAAATGGCGCCAGCATTTCCCATCGCCGAGATTAGAGAATCTTTCTTCGTAAAACATGCATAAACAGCCTGAGATTCGACCAATTCTTTTGAGGAGAAGATGGGTTTCCCAAGCAGATGATTTAGCGCACATATTCCACAAGAATTGGCCCCTCCCTTTTGGGTTTCAAAATACAGTTCGTCCATGTAAGCAGGATGTGAGGTAAAAACCTCCGGAGGTATACAATATTCTACTTCTGTTTTTCGATTGTTTGCAGTTCTCTTCAATAGCGCTTGGCTAATTCGGTTTGTTCCGGGATCTTTTGCTATTGCGGCATCTTTGCCATGAACCAGCGCTCCAATGTGGCATAAATATGCCGGGAACAATAAATTAAGCCATACCACTCGCCTCACAGACACCTGATAATGCGCCTGTTAATTCTGGCGCAAGTTTTTTTGCTAGGTCGAGAAGACTATCAATATAAAAAAATTTTTCATAAATGTCCCCTAGCGACATCTTGCCCCCTTCTGAGATCCATCGTCGCAGAGCAGCGGCAGAATCCTCGTCACTATCTTCTGGGTCTATGTTGCTTATGCCTTCGAGAAAAGCCCTTTTCGTTTCCTCAACGTTTTTCCCAAGAATTGCGCAATAATCTTCGAAAGTAACTCCTGCCTGCTTAAAGGCTTCTACTAGCCCATTGCGAACTTCTAAACTTAGAGCTCCAAATTCCTTTTCTGCGATGGCTATAAGTTCTCCTGGTAAAGATCCTAATTTTTGCACGAACGGTTCAACGAAGTCTTTTAACTGAAATTTGGAAAGTTTATTATAATTAGTAAAACTAGTAACGATTTTTGCCTTATTTAAAGCCCATACGCTTGATATGAGGGTATTGACGTCTTCTTGTACCTTTTTTAAATGCTGTTCTCGCAGCGCTTGCAAATTTAGTTCCCTCTCTTCTTTTCCTACTTCGTCGACAATTTTATGCGTTGTTTGAAAAAATATTCCCTTTCCAGGCTCGATTATTTTTTGGCAAAGTTGATTGCGGTATTGAGCTAGGATTCGTTTACCAATTTCATCTGGAGAATTTGCCTCCACCGAGCCGCACGCTAGCCGGTCGATTTCTCCACACGCCGCTAGTATAATTTCCTGAAGCCGACCCGCACATCGCCTCCATGGTCGCGTACCGTGGAATCAATAGATGCTAAAGCAACTTTCAGCGAAATAATTTGCTCACTTACTTCTGAGGTTGGATTGGATATTCTTTCAAGTTGAGCCAATTCATCCTTTAAAATTTTTGCACGAACAACGATATGCTTTAGAAGCTGCCTTTCTTCTTCAGAAATTTGCTCGTATCTACTTTTACGGTGTCGCTTTAAAGATGAAATCCCCAAATTGTGCCCCTGGCCACAAATTTTCTACTTCACAGAATAAAACTAACTGCTCTTCAGGTACTTTGGGGCTAGCTGCTCTACCCGAATAGCAACGCGAACAAAAATCTCCAGAATGCGTCAAATGCTCCTGAGTAGGCGAAATTTTAGCTTCGCCCTCACGCCACATAATCCCTCCTGAGCTACCTTCGAAAAATGGTTCGCCAAGAAGAAAAGGGGCGCCACTTTTTGACAACTCAGTATTTAAATGCCTTCGGTAACACCGGGGAGATATGTATCTACTTGGGTCTCGATCTCCGGGAAAATCAGGAGCAAGCCGGCTTTCCATACGCCGCTCATGGAAGCCACGCCCTGGAGCTGGAGCATATACTCTCACTTCGGGAGGTGATTGTATCGGCGGCTGCCTTAACTGCGTCGGAGCGACGTCGGGTGTATTACCCACTTCATCAGATTCAACTACGAATGTATGGTCTGTTAGTTCCGAATTTGGCCGTACCCGTGGCTGTTCCGGCAAAGGTAGCCCCACGTCACTAGCAGTCAGATCATGCTCACCAAATTCTGCTTCCGCTCCATGTTGAGAAGAATCTAGAGCCGCAGCTTGATCATCGGTTAAAATTTTTTCAGCATCCACTCCCTACCTCCTATGGTTTTCATACCTTATTCAGGGAGAGAGAATTAATAATACGTAAACAATGCTTAAAAGCAAGTTTTATTTTGCCTCAGAGGCGTATTTCGTTAAATTTACCAATAGTTACATTTGTATTTTCTACTGTAGCTGCCGCAGAAAACGACGCATAAAGTGATACATAAGATTGAATTTTTATTCATTTCGTCTATTCTTGGCTTGGTAAACTGTTTAATTTTTCAACGACAATAAGGTTATTAATTTTCCAGCTTGGATTTTTCAACTTTGCTCTGCGTTCTGAATATGAGGGCATCCTTGGCATCATTGTTTGCGGTCACTGACACGATGGAATCTTCCAGTAATTCATTTTTTAATATTGAGTCGGCCAATGGATCCTCGACATATTTTTCCAGTGCGCGCTTCAACGGGCGGGCACCAAATTTTTTGTCATACCCTTTCTTTATCAAAAATTCCTTGGCTTTGTCACTGAACTTTAATGTTATTCCACGGTCGCCTATGCGCTTTGCTATCTTCTTAAGCTCGATGTCGGTTATCTTTTTTAGCGCATCGTGATCGAGTTGCTTGAACACAATCATTTCCGTCAAGCGGTTTATAAATTCCGGCTTAAAAGATTTTTTAGCTTCATCGATGATCTGTTCCTTGATCTTGTCAAAGTTTTGTTTCCAATTGTCACCGCCACCGAAGCCGAGTACCATGTCCTTCTGCATGATTTCCGCTCCAATGTTGCTCGTCATAATGAGGATAGTGTTCTTAAAATCAACCTTGCGGCCGAGACTATCGGTCAAACACCCATCTTCCAGGACTTGTAAAAGAATTTGAACCACGTCCGGGTGTGCTTTTTCAATTTCATCGAATAACACGACAGCATATGGCTTTCTTCGTATAATCTCCGTCAACTGTCCACCCTCATCGTGACCAACATAGCCGGGTGGGGAACCAACAATGCGGGAAACCGTGTGCTTTTCCATATATTCCGACATATCGATCTGCACGATCGCTTCCTTATTACCAAAAATTTGCTCGGCAAGCATTTTAGCGAGAAGAGTTTTTCCCACGCCCGTCGGGCCGAGAAACATAAAAGACCCAATAGGCTTGTTCGGGTCTTTCAGGTCAGCGCGGGATCGTCTGATTGCGCGAGCTACGGAATCTACCGCATCATCCTGTCCAATTACACTTTTTTGCAAAGCTTTGTCCAGATAGAGCAATTTTTCCGATTCCTTCCTTTCCAGGCGGGCTAGGGGTATGCCAGTCCAGTTGGAAATTACTTCCAAAATTGAGCTTTCGCTCACTAGTGCAGTTTTGTCATTGGAGCTCGTTTGCCATTTTTTCAACAACGCTTCGCGATCGTTTGTCAGGTTCTTTTCCTCGTCGCGCAACTTAGCTGCTTCTTCGAAGCGCTGTTCCATTATTGCCTGTTCCTTACTTTTTTCAATATCGGCGATTTGCTTATTTAGCTTGTCTAATTTGGGTGGGCGAACCATTCCATTCAGGCGGGTGCGTGCGCCGGCTTCATCGAGGAGATCTATCGCCTTGTCCGGCAGAAAGCGATCCTGTATGTACCTTGCCGACAGCTTTACGGCAGCCTCAATGGCTTCTTCCGTGTAGGTGACATTGTGGTATTTTTCGTAATTTTTTTTGATACCGTTTAAAATTTGAATGGCTTCATCGATGGACGGTGGCTCAACTTTAACCGGTTGGAAACGGCGCTCCAAAGCGCTATCACGTTCGATGTGCTTGCGATATTCGTCGAAAGTTGTTGCTCCGATGCACTGTATTTCACCGCGAGAAAGGGCAGGCTTCAGAATATTTGAGGCATCCATGGAGCCTTCCGACGAACCAGTGCCTACGATTGTGTGCAGTTCATCGAGAAAAAGGATTATGTTTTTTGACCGAGCGATATCATCCATGACGGCCTTAAGGCGCTCTTCAAATTGTCCGCGATACTTTGTTCCAGCTAGCATAAGGGCTATGTCGAGGGCAATTACCCGCTTATTCATGAGTGGTGGCGGAACCATACCATCGGCGATTGCTTGCGCCAAACCTTCAACGATGGCTGTTTTCCCAACGCCAGCTTCTCCGATTAGAGCAGGATTATTTTTCGTTCGCCGGCAAAGTATTTGTACCACCCGTTCGATCTCCTTATCACGCCCTACGATTGGATCCAGTCCTCCGTCCCGTGCTACGGCGGTTAAATCCCTGCCAAAAGCTCGCAGTGCCGGTGTTTTAACATCTCCCCTTTGCTTAGTATTTTTTTTCGGTTCGATGTCCGACCCATTATCTTCTTCGTCCTCTTCCTCGTCGTCGATAAAATTTGGATCGAGCGCGGCTAGGAGAGCCTGCCTGCAGTTTGCAATATTAATTCCGCAGTCTATCAAGACTTGTGCAGCAACACTGTCCTCTTCGTGTAAAAGTCCAAGCAATATGTGCTCCGTGCCCACATAGGGATGTTGCAGCATGCCGGCTTCCTTCGCCGCAAATAGGAGCATCTTTTGCACCCGAGGTGTCAATTCGATTGCACCCGAGTTTTTGCCATCTTTGCGTTCCTTAGCGCTCGTGCTTGAAAGTTGCTTCTCCAATTTGACTTGAATCTGCCCAATGTCGATATTCATCGAGCGTAGTACACTTACGGCGATGCACTGCTGGAGCTTGAGAAGCGCACATAAGATGTGTTCCGTGCCAATGAAATTATGATTAAACCGTTCCGCTTCCTGCTTCGCTAAAACTAATATCTGCTGTGCTCTAGGTGTTAAATTAATCATCGAATCCATTTAGATTTCTCCTTTTAGGATCTTGGGAACATGTCCAGAAAATGCGAGATTATTTTCAATTTGGGGAAAATTTAGGCGAGTATTTGCGCTGTAATTTTCGCAATACGCGCTTGACAAGATCAACTATTCTTCTTTGCTATGTCCATTATACAATTGAGCCATGGCACTAAAAATTAGATTACAAAGGCGTGGAAACCGCAATCGTCCGGTATACAAAATCGTTGTTGCTGAGAATACCAGCCGTCGGGATGGAAGATACGTCGAGGCGTTGGGAAATTATGATCCCCAAGCGCGTGGTAACGCCAGCGAATTTACCATCACCCTCGATCGCGCAGACTATTGGCTTGGCGTTGGAGCCAAACCTACGGATACGGTACGTTCTCTTATAAAGAAAGCACGGATAGCTTTCCCTCAAAAATGAACCAATGGGCGCCATTTTACAGTTTGACTGCCTATCGCTGTTTCCCGAGATGCTTCGCGGCTTTGTGGCGGCGAGTATGTTAGGTCGAGCAATAATTAATGGTTTGATAGATATCAGGCTTCACAATATTCGAGAATGGGCCGAAGATAAGCACCACATAACGGACGATGCACCTTTTGGAGGAGGGGCGGGGATGGTTATGCGTCCGGAGCCAATATTTGCAGCCATAAATGTGCTCAGGAAAGAGGATTCAAGGGTGGTCTACTTATGCCCCGACGGGGAGTTGTTGACATCCGACATTGCCCGTGAATTAGCAAAGGAAAGCAATTTGATTTTACTATCCGGGCACTACGAAGGAGTGGATCAGCGGGTAAGGGATCGTATCGTTGATCGTGAGATTTCCATCGGCGATTATGTACTGACAAATGGAACGTTGGCTTCCGCCGTCCTAATGGACGCCGTGTCACGCTATGTTCCAGGAGTACTTGGCAGCGAGATGTCCCTAGCCCAAGATAGTTTCAGTGATGGCCTGTTGAGTTTTCCCCAGTATACCCGTCCCGCCATATTTATGAATATGGCTGTTCCCGATGTTTTGCTCTCGGGTAACCACGCTGACATCGCATCTTGGCGCCGTGAACAGAGAATTGAGCGCACTAGGCAAAGGCGGCCGGATCTTTTGCTAAAGAGGAATTTAAAAAAATGAGTCAAGAGATTATAGAATCAGTTTCCAAAGATCAGTTAAAGGCCGATCGCCATGTGTTCAAGGTAGGTGATATGGTTGCTGTGCATACAATTGTTCGCGAGGGTGACAAGGAAAGAATTCAGCTGTTTTCTGGGATTGTTATAGCTCGCCACGGTTCCGGTATAAGCGAAACTTTTACCGTTCGCCGCGTTTCTGCAGGAGAGGGTGTGGAGCGCATTTTCAATGTAAATTCTCCCTTCATTGCAAAAATTGAGGTTAAGCACGAAAGTGTACCAATGCGTGCAAAGCTCTATTATATGCGCAGTCGCATAGGTAAAAGTGCTATGCAAATCAAGGAAAAGCGCTTAGCCGACGCAAAGAAATAGATGTCACTGTGAGGGATTGATGAGCAGTGGTGTCCGAGTCAGGTTTGCGCCGAGTCCTACTGGTTTTTTCCACATAGGGAGTGCCCGTACGGCGTTGTTTAATTGGTTGTATGCCCGCCACACGGGCGGAACATTTATCCTACGCATCGAAGATACCGATCACGAACGCGACTCCGATGAATTTCTGCAGGTGATCTTCGATGGTTTGCGTTGGCTGGGATTAAACTGGGACGAAGGTCCGGAAGTCGGAGGCTCCCGTGGGCCGTATTTTCAGAGTAAGCGGGATGGTGTTTACCGCGAGTACCTGGAGATTTTGCGTAAGAATGGTCGAGCCTATGACAAGGAAGGGGCGGTATTTTTTAAAATATCCGGAGGACCGCAGGTAATACACGATGCCATACATGGCGACGTTGTGCGCGAAGAAGAGAAAGATTTCGTGATTTTTCGCTCCAATGGGACCCCAGTCTTTCACTTTGTTAACGTTGTTGACGACATTGCCATGGATATTACCCACGTAATTCGCGGTGAAGATCATCTTTCAAATACGAGTAAACATGTGGAATTGTTCCATGCGTTTGGTTCTTCGGAGCCAATTTTTGCTCACATTCCGCTGATTTTAAAGTCGCAAGGCAGCGGCAAGATGAGTAAGCGGGACAACGGTGCCCTGGTGGAAAACTATGCCAAACAATATTTTATCTCCGATGCTGTGAGGAATTACCTGTGCTTGCTCGGGTGGTCCCCGAAATATGATCGGGAAATTTTGCCCATTGATGAAATTATAACTCTCTTTGATATATGCAATGTGAACAAAAATAACGCCCGCTTTGACGAAAAAAAGATGTCTCACATGAATGCGGAGTACATTCGCGCTCTTCCATTTAATGATTTTTATGAACGTGCGACCAAGGTTTTAAACGATTCTGGGGTAAATTTCATCGCCAATGGGGAAGCTTATGCAATGAACGTTTTACGTATTTGCCAGGAAAAGTTGTCATCCCTGCTTGAAGTGCCAGAGTTCGTAAAGTACTTCTTTACCGCAGATTTTGACTATGATCGAAAGGATATTGAAAAACTTAGAAAAAAGTGCGACATAGGCACTCGCTTGGGTGAGTTTATGGAAGATTTGCCATCGGTGAACGAATTTAGCGAGAAACCTTTGGAAGAGTATATCCATTTACTCTGCGAAAAATACTGGACTACACCCGGTGAGTACATACATTCGCTCAGATTAGCTTTGTCTGGCCGTAGCGTTGGTCCTGGGCTGTATGCCATGTTATGTGTGTTTGGCCGCGAGGAAGTTCTCCGTAGAATTGACCGCTTTTTAAGCGAGGTGTAGCCAATGAATTATGCTGTGATTTATTGCCTCGCTTGCTTCGTGTTGTGCACAGTTAGCATCGCAAGGAAATTTAATTCGGGAAACATCGAGTGCGTGGGTGTTGATGCGTTAAACGTCACAAAAAAGCAACTATTTGGTGTGTTTTTTATATTTTTAGCCATCACATTTTTATTGCCAACTTTACTGCAGGCGCTGCTCAAAGCGTTACCATTGAATTTAAATTTGAGTAATGCCAATCTCGACCTGGTTGTAGGGGGAATATCCCACCTGACTTTATTGGGGTTTATCATTTTAATTTATAAAAAGTTACACCTCAAAAAGATGGACCAATCGTGGACTTTTGTCTTAAAAGAGGGTTTAAGTTGCTTTGGTGCGGTCTTACCGATCGTTTTACTGACATCATGTCTGTGGCTTGCGTTTTTGCTGTTCCTGAATAAGTGTGGATTAAAAATTCCTATAAATGAGCAGGGGTCCGTTGTGTTATTTACCAAGCTCAGTGGATTTTTGCCAAAATTTTTATTTTTAGTGATGGTAGTCGTTTTAGCCCCCATTGTGGAAGAATTAGTTTTTAGAGGAGTGTTGTACCGTGCATTTAGGAGAGAGTTAAAGTGCGGAGCTGCCGCGATCCTGACCGGTGTAATTTTTGCGACTTTACATTTTAGTGCAATATCCCTATTACCATTGCTTGTGTTTAGCATTTTGTTGGCGAAGAGTTATGATCACTTTGGAAACATTTGGGTTCCCATTGTTGTTCACGGTGCCTTTAATTGTAATTCCCTAATATTAATTATGTTATTTCAACCGTAAGTGTAGCAGCCATGCACGAGTTGACTTTGATCAGTGAAAATTGGACTGAAACTCAGCGCTATGGGCAGTTGTTCGCAGAAAATTGCCACGGGAATGTTGTCATACTTCTCTCTGGAGTCCTTGGAGCAGGTAAAACGACATTTATTAAAGGCCTGGCGAAGGGTTTTGGCGTAAAACGAGAAATAAGCAGCCCTTCCTTTAACTTAATGAACGTTTATACCGGTTCCCGTTACAAACTTTTCCACATTGATACCTTTCGCGAAAAATCCCTAAGTTGGGATTTCCTAAACTTGGATGATATCCTTGAGGAACCGTTTTGCTGCGCTGTAGAATGGGCGGAACATTTTTGTGGATGTCCCGAGGATTTGGAAAAAATTTACATCACCATCGAAGCGTACGGCAACACGAACCGTAGAACTATTACTACAAAGGCACAAAATAAGTCTTTTTTATGCAAGCTTTCACTTGTCAGTGAAGCGTGAATATATGCCTTGGGTAAGCAGAAAGAGGGAAACGGCACTAACTATATTTAGCACTGTGATGGCTCTTTTCATGCAGCGACTACCAAATGAATCCCTCTCCGCGACATCCCTTATTAGTCCCAGATCAATTAATGGCATTGGTCAAAAATATATTAAAAATTGATCTCAACCTTTGTCCACAGATGCCGTAGACAAAATGGGTTTGGAAGAAAATTTATGTTGAATAAGTTTAGGAAAAGTTTTGAAAAGATAGAATTCTTCCACTGCGGAGTGTATGAATTTGTATTCTTCGTTACTTTTCCAATTTTGAACCAAAAATGCCACCATAATGCCGACAATAACCCAATTTTTTACAACTGCATTGAAAGAGAGAAGCGCGCCTATGATAGCAAGTTTAGCCAGGGCATTGGCACATTCTTTGGCAATATTAAGAAAAAGCTTTTCCCGAGGCAAGGCGTGTAAGTTTACCACTACGTCATAAACCGCCGAAAAGACCCTTAATATAGAAAGTATTGTTCCTATAGACTCTTTTACGGTGCCCACATTAAGTCCAGCCATGATGTAAGGGAGTAATTCAAAAAGAAGTTTTATTGCTGCATCTATGGTTTTTAGGAGTACTGAGAGAGAGAAAAAAAATTTCTCTGTTTCATCAGTGGAAAGTTTTCCCTGTTTAGCGAGAAATACACCCCCTGTTTCGAGGCTTGTAGAAACAAGTTTGGTCACACTAAACGCCAAACTGAGACTTTTTGTAACTATTTTATTAGGGCACGCAATCGTAAGTAAATTTGCACTTTTGAGCAAGAACATTGAGATTTTGCCAAAATTGGCCAATTTTGACTTACTTGAAATGGAATAAGAAGCAGAACTGCCAGAAACGTGATCCATCTATAACTCCCTGTTTGCAATAGATGAATAAAAACTTGAAGATTTCAGTTTTTTCTCGATATTTTTACATTCCTTAGTCCGAAGCAGAACATTGGGAAATTTACAAAAATTTCGCAATGCGAGTTCAAATATCCTATGCCACAAATCTAATTTACCCTCGTTGAAGATATAGATTTTCAAGCTCATTGCCGAATTTTTCACTTCAATATTCATGAAATATTTACAATGCTTAGGCAGCATTGTACAAAATAAGAAAATTTTTTCAAGAAAAAATGGGAAATTTTTAAAATTTAGACCTTTTTAGGCTTAGGGGAATTTTATTCAGGATAGATTCGAAAAGATAGAGATTGAGCTCTTACGTGCTGCCATGGGTTTTGTCTGCAAGTAAGAAAGATAGTGCACTATTTGGAAATGCTACCGTCTCTGCAGAACCCCATTTTGCGAAATTTTCACGATCCTTTTTCAACGAGCTTTCTTTTTTACCTACAGCCTCAATTTGCCATAATTAATATTTTTGCATTTTTGTTCTAAAATTTTTCTATGGGAGTCGTGTCTATCCTCGATGCAAATTTTTATGGAAGGGATACATTGGCCGTAGCGCGGGAATTATTGGGCAAAATTCTTTGCAAACCAAGGGGAAATGCTATTCTTAGGGGGCGCATCGTTGAAACGGAAGTATACACTGCCGATGATCCCGCCTCCCATTCATTTCGTGGGCGCACGAAGCGGACGGAAGCAATGTTCCGAAAGCCAGGGACGGCTTATATCTATCTCATTTACGGGATGTACCACTGTTTAAACATTACCACAGAGCGGGAAAGCTCTGGCAGGGCTGTTCTTATCCGTGCTCTGGAAGGTTTGGATGGGCTCAAAGGAATGAATGGTCCAGGGAAACTATGTCGCACGATGGGTATAGACATGGACTGCAATGGTTGGGATATAACCCGCGAATACGGCAAGGTTTGGGTGGAGTGGGCACCATCCATCTCCGTTGAAAATATAGTGCAAACAACCCGCATTGGCATCAAAAAAGCAATGGACCGTCCATGGCGATTTTACATTAGTGACAATGAGTGCGTCTCCAGGTTAAAATAAGAAATTTTTTTGCAGCGCAATGGGGTGGAGTAAAAGTGTATTTCATTTAAGTTTGCTTTTCACCAGCTGGCTATGAAGCGCAGATAGGTATCTTGATTTTCTGCTCCATCCTCTCTTGGCTGCTCCCATCGCTTGGCTAAATCAGTTTCGCTTTCATGGCACCTAGCGGGAACACAAAACCTTGCTCCTATCGCTATTACATTGCTTTCGCCGTTGGGGTCATACCCCTCAGGGAGCCCTGCACCATATATTGAAGCTTGAGCAATTATATCATTATCGTCCGGAACGGCGCTGCCATTACTTCTAGCCGGCATATCATAAATCAAATCACCGGTCATATTGAACTCATTGTCCATAGTTATCATCAGAGAGCGTCGCGCTTTACACAAAAGGGCACCGAAAAAAGTACCGTTACCTAGAAAACTAGGCCATGAGCGCTCAAAACGCCGAAAGGTGAAAGGTAACCCTGTTGCTAAATTTTCAGTTCCCGTGAGATTTTGCATAAATACTAAAAACGCAGCGGGGGCTTCGTCGCCGTATGCTCCATGAAATTTATCCAGGACATAGCACAAATAATCTCTATGTACCTCTTCCGCAGGTTCTCTCGGATTCGCTGCTCGCCATTCTACGGAACTTTCAACAACAACTCCATTCGGTAGGTGTACGGCTAAATTTTGCCCCCTCTGAATAAAATCACCGCGAAATATAGCGCTATGCTGTTGCACGGCGGTAAATAAATTTTCCCTTGCATTTATTTTTGCTGTTTCATCTTCCGAAAACAAGTCTGAATTTACCTTTGCACTTAATTCAGCATATTTGAATCCACTATCTTGACAACTTAATAGAAATCCCTCTTCCGCGCCTCGAGCATTTTCTGATTTTTGCCAGTGAATATGGTATTCCGCGCTAATTTTTCCATTTTTTATGATTTTTTCGACTAAGTCCGGGCGGTGCAAGAAAAGTGCAAAATCAGCTGATGTCATTGTCCAATCTGGGAATTTTTGCCCAAACTTATTTATGAGATTTGATACTCTTCCTCCCCTTGCTTTAATAAGGGCAACATCAGCCGATGTAAGGCTTATATTTGGGAATATTTGCTTAAATTTACGCACGTCATGTGTGAGATCTATCAAATCCAAAAGCTCAAAGGTTTTTGTACAACGACTGTCATCCTTTAGTACAGATATATTTGAACAGCCTTTTGGCAGGAAAGATTTTAGGAAAGTTTTTAGTTCCTTGCTATAAACATCAAGAATTTCAAAGGCTTTTTGAGTTCCTGGGGTCAAGTTCCCTGCATCCCTGACAATTTCACCTGTGTATTCGGTAATAATTTCTGCCATAGCCTCCAGCAATTCTAATTGTTGCCCCTGGCTGATTGTTTCCCCTTGTTTGCATTGCCCAAGGGCATCGCGCAGGACTTTCCTGACCCCGTTCTCAATGGGCGTTCCGCGGAAGAGCTCTGTGATAAATCTCCAAAACCGCACAAAAGGATTGGAGCTTTGAGCTCCCGCTTCGGCGATCAATCTTTCATTTACTTCCAATAATTTTTCCAGCGTCCGCTGGGCAAGGGATGTCTCACCGGGTCCACCTGTCCCCTCGGCGGGAGGAATGCCAGGCGAGGGGACAGGCGCTTCAGCTCGAATTCGGTGGTTGCCACCCGTTTGGCCTGCGGGATGAGGTGGAAGTGGAGATCCTGGCTCCGGAGAATCTGGAAGACTAAGTGTACTCATAAGGTAGCCAGTGTACGCACTTTTTAAAAAAAAATCAATCCTTTTTAAAGAAAATCTAAGGAAATTGGCATAAACATCCCCAATGTATCTGAAATATAGCAGTAACTATAAATAAAAGTCACTAATTCCCTGAAATTTGCCCACTTTTAGACATGATTTTGATCGAAAAAATCGACTCCAAGGTGACCAAGGGAAAGGTTTTAATTTCAATTTACTGATCATGAATACGGTAAATGCATTCCTGAGGTCAGCGTAGGAAATTTTCCCACAAATTGCATCGTGAAACCTATGCTCTGCCCCTGTTTGGTAATACTTTTTGTAAAGCGAGAAACATCCATTTTGTCAGATGTTGGCCTCAAAAGCGGATAACCAAAGGAAGCGAAATAGCCTACAGGAACTTTGGAAGCCTACCTAATTGCCCCAGAGGCGTTTCTTATGCCTATTCATCTTCAGCCGTTTGCTCCTTTTGTGCTTGTTCATTTTCAAACGGCGCTTCTTTTTCAAATTTCCCATAAAACTATAGCTAAAATTTACCTATCTGGCCTCACCATCCAAATTTATGCCTACTAGTAAAGCTTTTTTTGATAAAATCCGCTTTACCCTGAAAATTTTATACCTATTCCTGAGATCGCAGTGAGCATGGAATTTTTAAAAGTTAAAACGAGGCTGTTTATGCCTCCCAAAGACGATCTTTTAGCAATACTGGATGAATTTTTACCGAAAGTCTTGGATGGAGATATTCTGCTAATCGCAACGAAAGTTTTAGCCATCCACCAGGGAAGATGTATAAATAGGGGAGACAGTGATAAGCTAAAGTTAATCGGAGAAGAAGCTGACTGTATCCCCGAAAAAATTTCCGATCCCTGCCTCACGATTAAAGGCAACGCCATGATTCCCAATAGTGGCATCGATGAAAGCAACGGCAATGGATATTATGTCCTCTGGCCGCAGAATGTCGAAAATTTGCTCCGTGAAATCCACCGCTTCGTCATGGACAAGTTTCACCTGAGCAGTCTAGGAGTAATCTCGGTGGATAGCTACGTACTTCCCATGCGCAGTGGAACGGTAGGGATTTCCCAGGGAAGCTTTGGATTTGTCCCTGTCATAGACCTGGTCGGACAAAGGGATCTTTTCGGCAGGCCGCTGGGAATGTCAAAAATAAATGTTGCCGATGCATTGGCGGGAATCATGCCACTAATCGCTGGCGAAGGAGGAGAGGCCTGCCCGGTGATAATTGGCAGAGGAATCGGAGATATATCCTTTTCAACGGAAAGCAACCAAGCTGCTGCACGCCCAATTGACAGAAAGACTGATCTTTTCGGAGATCTGTTGAAATTTTTTCACCAAAAGTAACCATGCCTTTATTTTGTAGCAAAAAAACCTAAGCTAGGGCGTGTTGGAACCATTTAGGAAGCTATTTACGCATATAACTTTTCAGGGCATTTAAATGAAAATTTAGCAATTCAATCCTCGAAATTTTATTACTAACCTACACCTTTCTTTCGTGAAACTTTGTAGCAAAAAGCTTTATCCGTAAAACTTGCCTGAGAGAAAAAAATAGTCTTGATATTGGCATATAATTTTTCGAAAAGAGACACATAAATTTTAATTTATGTAGGCAAAACAATTGGTTCACTTTTATGGGGAACGGGCAATGTTTTGGCAAGCCTAGCAGGGAATAGCGTAGTAGGGAGTATTTGGGCTCGTGGCACCCCCAAAAAAATTCGTGATATGGCCAACGGAAGGGGTTTCTTTGGCGTTCAAGACAGGTTCTTGGTGGTAAGATTGTATCCGAAATGGATACGAAACTCCAGAAGAACGCGCCTATATTGGTGCTAGTATAGGTGTTTTAGCCGGATTTCTATCTTATCTTTTGTTACGCGTAGGGCTTTTATCTTAAATCCGATTGTTTGTACGATATGTAGCGCCATAAGCGCAATAGCTTTGGTTCAACTTGGAAGACCTTTCCTCGCAACAGAAAGCATCAATTTTCGGCGACAAGGACTTAATGAATCTTTGGTGAGATCAGCTAGGGGAATGGCTACCAATGGCTTAGGCAGTGATTTTTCCTCAGACAGTGACAGTAGCCCCGAGGTCTCGGAGTCTTTAGAGGAATTAGACAATGGTATGACGTCGTACTTGTAGTAATCTTTTTTTTAGACGAAAGAAGCAAATGAGAGCAAAGGCCAAGGTTGCGCAGGCCCCGGAATAGCCGATACAGAGGATATTGCGGAAAAAACGCAAGCAAACGTAACTTGGCATGGCGCAGATGATAGCGAAACAAAGCGGATTGACCACCATCGTAAAGCGCGTATCCCCAAAGGCTGTCAAACTCATGCGCAGATTAAAGGCGTATATATCCACCCACAGCCAAAGCCACATGGTGAACAATGTCTGCCGCACTAGGGGTCCGGAAATGCTTACGTCCACTGGACTGATGATATAAATTAGCGGATCCGGCCAAATAACCATCGCAATGAAAGATATGGTTCCCGTCATCAAAGCCAGGCGCATCCAAGAGCGCATATTTTTTTTAATCATATCCCAGTTTTTTGCACCGTAGCCATTGGAAGCGATGATTCCCACGCCCTGGCCAACGCCTTCGATCATGAAATACATGGCCATATAGCAGGTTTGCCCCATAAACAAAATCGTAAAATGTTCGCCACTGACATTAATTGTTGCTGTTTGAACGATGAAGGCCCAAAGTGCTCCACCAATGAAGCAATCGATGGCATTTGGTAAGCCAATTTTCATGCTTTCGAGAAGCAATTTTGCATCAAAGCGAAAATTAAAAACTTTGTATGCTTCATTATTTTTTTTGCGAAAAACCAGTGAGGCAAACAGCAACAGCTCAATGGTTTGTGCACTCACCGTTGCAACCCCTGCTCCGGTCAGCCCCAGCTCGGGAAAGGGCCCAAATCCAAAAACGAGGGCGATGTCCAATATTATGTTGACCATGTTGCACACGATTGATGTGAAGAGAATTATCTTTGTCTTCCCCCGGCCCGTAAAAAATGAGCCCAAAGCCCCCATAGCAGCGACGGGAATGGGGATGGCTACGAACAAGGTACGCATGTAGGGTAGGCCCAGCTTTCGCAAATGTTCGGCCAACAAGTGTGGCGAAACCCATATCGAAATCCCGATCATCACAGGGAAAAGAGCCAGTGCAAACCAAAGCATCTGCCATATGGCGGAACCGACCCGCCCGTATTCTCTGCTGCCGTTGAACCGGCCAACGAAAACATCGGCAACGAGGGCAATGTTGAGCGCCGTAAAGTAAATTGTATACCACCAAGATATGGTGCCAGACATAGCCTGAAATGCAGCATTGGAGTACTTCGCCACCACTACCCGATCCGTCACCACCATGAGCATGTTCGCTCCTGAAGCGATGATCAACGGCCAGGCAATCGTCCATAATTCCTGAATTGAACCGGGTTTATGCTTTGTTAAGCGGTTGTTCATAGCAATGCTGTTTCCTTACGAAAATTTCAAAAAAAGTCAATTGTAATACAAAAGTAAGACCTATACTTTTGCAGCGCCGCCTCCGAGTAATTTTTATTTCCGTCGGTGGCGATTGAGGTTTCATTCCTACAAGCCGATAAAAAAAACTAAAGCAAAACAACAAACTAAATTTACTACCCTTTTCATGGGCCAAAAGGTCATTTGAGCCCATCGTACAAATTTTCAAGAAGAATTTTGCTTATAAAATTTTGTGCTTTTTGTTTACATTTTATTTGCTTTTACCATGCATTCGCACCATGAAAGCTGCATTTAAGCGTTTTGAGTTTATCATTTCCATAACCTTGTTACTATTCCACTATCACTGCAGTGGCCACAGCATTACCCGATGATTTTGTGTATCTTAGCGATGTTTGCCCATCGATAATTCAAAACGTCGGATACATCACGAAGGAAAATTTTGTCAGTGATGGCACCGTTGACATGGGCGTCGGCTTCGATTTTCTCCACGAAGCTTCCTGGGCGGATGTAGATTATATCAACGAAGAATGTCGAAAAAATAAACAAATCTTGAAGGATGTTATGCTGCGATGCGGCTTTAAACCTTATGGCCAAACCACTTGACAAAAGTGTATAAAGATTATACCTAGAGAATGTATGGCATGTTATACAACGGACTTGAAAAAGAGGGTATTAAAATAGGAAAGCACACACAGTGTAAAGGAAAGGAGCGAGGTGTTCGATGTGAGTAAGCGTGCGATATTTGCATGGAAGAAGAAGTTGAGGAGAACGGGAAATCTAGAGAGGGTGCCGCTGAACAGAAAATACAGAAAGTTGGATCCGGAAAAGCTAGTGAAGTACGTGGAAGAGCACTCGGATGCCTATCAAAGAGAAATGGCCAGCGAGTTTAAAGTGAGCACGAGTTGCATTGGTAAAGCGCTGAGAAAGCTAAAGATCACAGTAAAAAAAGACCAGGGCACATAAAGAGCGGGAGGCCATCGAAGCGGCCGGCCGTTCCCTAATTTACCTGCCTCCCTACTCTCCGGACCTCAATCCCATCGAAAAATTCTGGGCTAACCCCAAAGGAACACTCTCCCATATCCTCCACCTCTTCCCTTCTCTCTCCGATGCTATTCAGTATGCTTTTCTGGAGTAAGATGACTATATGTGGATGAGAGTGATATCGATCGCCATCTGCATCGGCAAAATGCCAGATCAGCAAAGGGAAAGAAGGTGATTGGCTTTGTGGCTGGGAAGAAATTTCATCGGATGAACATTGTCGCTGGATATGTCGACGGTGAGACCATTGCCGAATGTCTCTATAATTATGCCACCGATGGAGAAGTCTTATTTGGCTTTGTGGCCGGGAAGAAATTTCAGAGGAGGAACATTGTCGCCGGGTATGTCAATGGCGAGACCATTGCCGAATGTGTCTATGATTATACTACCGATGGCAAAGTCTTCAATGCCTGGGTGAAACAATCCCTCGTTGCAGCATTGAAACCCGGGCAGGTGGTCCTTATGGATAATGGAGCGTTTCACAAACATCGGTGGACGCGGGAGGCCATCGAAGCGACCGGCTGTTCCTTGATTTTCTTACCTC
>JAIRMI010000012.1 GCA_031258795.1 Puniceicoccales bacterium
CTTCCCGAGAAGGGAGTGATGATGATTTCTTTGAAACATTCGATAATATTGAAGTCTTTGAAGTTGATTAGTGGCCACTTTTTTTGAAAGGTTGCGCAGGTGTGTCTCCCCTGACAAAAGCTTCGCTTGTTTAACCGCACTGTTCTGTCCGGTTGTTCTTACTTTTGTTGGGCTGGTTGTCTTATCCAGTGCCAGTTTGTCGTTTTATAGGAACGAATCGCTGTTTTCCAAGCAATTGTATTGGTTCTTGATTTCCCTGTTCTTTCTTCTAATTGGAGCATTTGTCGATCTTAACTTCATAAGGAAGCACATATCGAAGGTACTGATCGCCTTTTTTGTTCTGTTGGTACTGGTGCTGATACCTGGCATTGGGCATTCCGTTAACGGTTCTCGACGTTGGCTCTTAATCTTTGGCATGAACTTACAAGTTTCCGAATTTGTCAAAATAGTTCTTATTTTATGGTTAGCCGATTACGTCAGTCTCGTTGGAAGGGAAGTTAAATCATTTTTCAAAGGCTTTTTTAAACCATTTTTGGTGGCGGTATGCATAAGTGGTCTGGTTTTACTCGAACCCGACTACGGAACAGCGATTCTGTTGGGCGGCATAGCCATATCACTGCTGTTTTTGTATGGATCTAAAGTTTTATACATTGGAGGATCGCTGGTAGTAGCTTTGATTTCCGTATCGATTTTAATATTTTTTAACCCAGTACGCATGCGCAGAGTCATGGCTTTTATAGACGTCGATGCCAATAGGCTTGGGGGAGCATATCAGCTGTGGCAAGGAATTTTGGGGTTTGTTTCCGGAGGACTGTGGGGAAGCGGCGTAGGGAATGGTAAGCAGCAATTGGTTTATCTGCCCGAAGCTCACACGGATTTTATCCTGCCAATCTTGGGTGAAGAGTTTGGTTCCATAGCCGTTGTCTTCGTTTTAATTTTATATTTTGTTTTTTTCATTGTTTGCATCGTACATGGAATGAGGATCAAATCTACTTATTATTCCGCTGTTTCTTGCGGGATAGCCTTGTTGGTTGCCTATCAAGTTGTCATGAACGTTGGTGTTGTCAGTGGGCTCTTGCCGACAAAGGGCATAGTTTTGCCGTTCATAAGTTACGGCAGGTCTAACTTGCTTGCAATGTACTTTATGCTTGGAATTTTGCTAAATTGTTTTCTATTTAATCAGGATTTACCCTCAGAAATTGAATAAAATGAAAAAGTACGCCATAGCTTGTGGTGGGACGGGAGGGCATATTGCACCAGGAATAGCCGTTGCCGAGCGGTTCTTTGAAAGAAATAATGAATGCATTTTGGTCATGAGTAAAAAGGAAGTTGATGGCGTCTTTCTGCGTAAGTATGCTTCCATCAAAAGCGTAGCGTTTTCCGCTACGCCCTTTTCCAAGAGGCCATTTAAATTTTTAAAATTTCTCTTTTCCCAAACATTTTCCTTTTTTACCGCCCTGTTTTTTCTTTTGAAAAATAAAATAGATTGTGTCATTGGATTCGGAGGATTTACGAATGTGCCCATCGTTTTAGCAGCATTTTTTCTGAGGAAGCAAATTGTTCTCCACGAATCAAATCGAATTATAGGGAAGAGCATAAGACTTTTGTCTATATTTGCGGATGCGGTTTATTTGCCACACGGGGTAAAGTTTCGATCGAAGTTTTTAAATAAAAAAATTAAAAATGTCACCTGCCCGATTAGGAGAGAAATCTTTAAATTTAGCCAATCGGTAGCAAAAAAAAGGCTCGGTATGAACGCGGAATCTCGCCTAATTTTAATCCTGGGAGGAAGTCAAGGGGCGAAAATTTTGACAAACTGGGCAATGGATAATTGTGAAAATTTTAACAGAAGAAAAGTGCATTTATATTGCATAAGCGGCAGCCATGCTCCCAAAAATTTCGAGGTTAACGGTAATAAATTCATTTCCTTTTGCGATGATATGAACCTGCTTTACAATGCGGCGGATGTTATTGTGGCTCGTGCTGGTTCGGGGACGATTTCCGAGGCGATGAGATGCCAAAAAAAGATGGTTCTTGTTCCGTACAAACGTGCAGCCGATGAACATCAGCTGGCGAATGCCAAATATGTAGAAAGGCTGGGCTTTGCGACCTATGTTGAGGAACAAAAAATTGACAAGTTATTTGGCAGAGTCATGCAAGTTTTAGAATCGAAAAATAAGCCCATTCCCGTTACTTCTCCCGAGATTGATCCGGTGACGGTGATGATCGGTGACATCGATAAGCCGCAGAACATTTACATGATCGGAGTTTGCGGAGCTGGGATGGCTCCATTGGCAATTTATTTGGCTGAAATTGGGTTTAACGTGTATGGCTGGGATGATTTTCCAGACTTAAATGTCAAGGACATGTTGCTGAGGCACAGGGTTGTTTTCATGCCGGATAGGGTATTGCCACGCAAGTGTGATCACGTTATTGTGTCGAGTGCGATAAATGTGAAAGCAGATGATTTGTGCCTCCGGGCTAAAGAGCTTGGGCTTGGCATTTTCAAGCGTGGCGAATTTTTAGCAAAAATTATCAAGCACAAAAAATTGTTGGCAATCGTCGGTTCCCACGGCAAAACCTCCGTGTGTGCGCGCATTGCTCAAATTTTGACTTCCACAGATGTGCCTTTTGACTATATCGTTGGTGGATTTTTCAAGGACAGCGCCATTGCTCCAGCGAAGTATCATCCAGGTTCGGAATGGGTCGTTGCGGAGATTGATGAAAGCGATTGCACGATCAGGAATTTTTCACCGGAAGTGACTGTTGCCCTAAACTATGACGATGATCATATCGCAAACTACCACGGAAGCGAAAAGCTCAAAGCAACTTTCCAAGACTTATTTGTTCGTACAAAGTCAAAGGTTTACATTACCGCTGATGACGCCGTTTTCGTTCCAATGGCAGCGCTGATGCCTGGAAAATTTTCTATAATGGAATGGTTGCCAAGCAATGATTTCATGGATCGCAACAATCAAATCGCTGATTTCGTTGTTGGGGATTTTTTTGCCGTTGAGCGGGATGGAAACATCCGTTTTAGTGGGGTAAAGCGGCGCAATGACTTGATGTGTGAAGTCGACAATTTGACTTTTGTCCAAGATTATGCCCACCATCCAACGGAAATTAGGGCCGTATTGACCTATGCCCGTTCCCACTATCCTGACTACGAGATTACCGTTGTTTTCCAGCCACACAGGGTGTCTCGCACGAGACAATATTTCGAGGAATTCGCTCAAGTTTTGCAGGAATTCGATGCAGTCATACTCGTGGAGGTATACTGCGCTTTTGAGGAGCGGCTAGGTGGGGTTTCAAGCAAACTTATCTACGATAGGTTGGAAAATGGAAAAAAAAATTTTGTCGAGAACATTAACAATTTGGGCAATGAGTTAGGGAAATATTGCGCTTCTCTGGATGGGGGTAGGAAGCATTTGATTCTGTTCGTTTGCGCCGGTGACTTACTCAAATACGGAAAGGCATTTGTGGACGAGTATCGCACGGGCATAGCTGTGAAGAGGCTCGGTGCAGATATTTGTTCCCAAGATGTGTCCCTTGCCACTAAGACCACCTTCGGTTGTTCCGCTTTGGCAAGAGTGTTTACCGAACCAAAGAGCGGAGAAGATTTGCTGAAAATTTTACATCTGTGCAAAGATTTAAACTTTGACTATGCTCTACTCGGTAGCGGCTCAAATGTGGTGTTCCCCGACGGAATTTACAATAAAATTATCATAAAATTGAGCGGAGAGCATTGGCGGCACATTGAACCTCTGTCAGAGCAATGTCTGCGTGTTTATGCCGGTGCAAAGTTGAACGATATAGTTGCAACAGCAGGGGAAAGAGGTTTTTCCTGTCTCGCATTCTTGGAATGTATCCCTGGAACTATCGGTGGAGCGCTAGTTATGAATGCCGGTGCCCATGGGCATTCAATTTCGGAATTTACATCGAAGGTTTGCGTGCTAAACGGTGATGGAAAGGAGAAGATTCTTTCCAAGGAGGAATGCAATTTTGACTATCGTTCCTCCGGATTCGAGTACGAATCCATAATTGTTTACGTTGATTTGGAGTTGAAACAGACGGGTGAAACGAAGAATAATTACAAAAAAATACGCCAATTGACGCAGCCACGAGGAAAGACTTTCGGTTGTATTTTTAAAAACCCAAAGAGAGGTTACGCCGGCCGCCTAATAGACGAATGTGGGTTAAAGGGGTATCGCTGCGGTGATGCCGTTATTTCCGAGAAACATGCCAATTTTTTGATGAACGTTGGAAAAGCATCAGCGGAAGATGTGGAGCGTGTTATTGACAATGTGCGCTATGAAGTTTTCGATAGGTTCAATGTGTTTTTGGAAACAGAAGTCCTGTTACTGAGAAAATGAGAGATGTTATAATTTTATCCGGTGGTGAACGTTCATCCGAGCGTGACGTTTCCTTGCGTTCAGGAATGGCACTTTACGATTCGCTGTCGAAAAACTTTAGGACGGAACTGATTGTTTACGATAAGGATGAGCTGCCGAGCGCCATTGCCGAGCGTCACGACGCGATAATATTCCCCATAACGCTCGGTGAATTTGGCGAAGATGGGGGCTTGCAGGCCTTGATGGACAGTGCAGGCTTATGCTACGTTGGTTCCGGTAGGGAGGCTAGCGACCTGTGCATGAACAAATTTGCCGCCAAAGCCACCGTTGCGGAGAGGGGCGTTCCCGTTATCGATGGTGTGAAATTTTCCGTAAAAGGTGGCAAAGCGATGGATCTGAGCAGGTTCCGTCTTGCCGGTGATTGCGTTTTAAAACCAAACGATCGCGGTAGCAGCATCGGGGTGAAGAAGGTAACTGGAGAAAATATCGATGCTGCACTCATCGATGCCCATGACGGTGAATTTTTGCTCGAAAAAAATATTGTTGGCAAAGATTTGACCGTTGGGGTGCTGGATGGTCAGGCGTTGGAAGTTGTGGAAATCTTGCCCAAGCATGGCTTCCTCGACTACGACAGTAAATACACGGTAGGGGCAGCGGATAAAATTTGCCCTGCCTCCATTGGTCCCGAAGCAACAAAAAAAGTGAAAGCATACGCTGAGACTGCATACCGTGCCTGTGGCTGCCGCGATTGGGCTCGTATCGATTTCATGATTGATGATTCCGGTGATATGTTCTTTTTGGAAGTTAACACAATCCCCGGTATGACTCAGACCAGCTTTTATCCTCTGAGTGCGCAAGGAGCGGGAATTTCCTTCGATGATCTGCTCATCAAGTTAATAGATCTGGCCAATACCCGCCATGGAATGTGACGATATGTCTTTAGCATCCGCAGCAACCGAGTAAGGTTTATTGTTTACCCGCCTTTGATAAGAGCGTCTTTATGAGCCAGCCATCTCGCCTATACCTTTGCTTCCGCCTAATGGGGCTGAAGCCCTTGTACGGAACGCCGTCTATCTTTTATGCCATCGCTGCTTAGCAAATCAATATAAAACAACCCTTTCTCCTCGCGTGGACGAGGAACGTTACCCTACGTGCTTAACACAACGGCGAAGTAATCTTTACTCTTCGGGAGGAAATTTTAACCCAGGTTTAAGATCTTCGAACGTTAGTCCATCGACTTCATACCCAAATAGCGTTTTGGCGATGCGTACAATGCGCTTATCGTCAGTACAACCAGGATGTTCTTCACCATCCTTTCCGACAGAAACTATACATTCTTCCCAGGAGGGTTCTCCATCAGATAAGGGAACCAAGTCAAAATCTAGGGTGAACGGGCTGGTATGGATAGCAGCGGGTCGCCCGCCTATAGACAATCCGATTGCATTATACTCTTCGTAAACCCCTGTAATCTCTATCGGTAAAGTTTTAATATTTATTGGATTCATCATTTTGCTCTTTCTAATTTTCTTTCCTATGAAATAAATATAATTTTCGACTCCGTATTGTGAAGACTACAAAGAATTTCATGTTGATTTGCAATATCATTTGAATTTTGAGGTCTTCCTGAGGGGAAAGTACTAAAAACACTGTGTAAGCAAAACAGCGAATGTACATTGCAAAATGG
>JAIRMI010000073.1 GCA_031258795.1 Puniceicoccales bacterium
ATGGGATTGAGGTCCGGAGAGTAGGGAGGCAGGTAAATTAGTGAACAGCCGGCCGCTTCGATGGCCTCCCGCGTCCTAGGATGCTTATGAAAGGCAGCATTATCCATAAGAACCACTTGTCCTGGTTTCAATGCTGCAACGAGGAATTGTTCCACCCAAGCATTGAAGACTTCGCCATCGGTGGTGCAATAATAAACACATTCGGCAATGGTCTCACCGTCGACATATCCAGCGACAATGTTCGTCCTCTGAAATTTCTTCCCAGCCACAAAGCCAAACACCTTCTTTCCCTTTGCTGATCTGGCATTCTGGCATTTCGCCTGTGCAGACGGCGATCGATTCCACCCTCATCCACACAGACTATGTCTTCCTTTTTGTAGGGGGAGATTGCCCTCTCATACTCCTCACGTTTCTCCTCCTCTCGCTCTTTATACAGTCATCTTACTCCAGAAAAGCATACTGAATGGCGTCGAAGAGAGATGGGAAGAGGTGGAGGATGTCGGAAAGCGTTCCTTTGAGGTTCGCCCAGAATTTTTCGATGGGATTGAGGTCCGGAGAGTAGGGAGGCAGGTAAATTAGGGAACAGCCGGCGGCCTCGATGGCCTTCCGTTCTTTATATACCCTGGTCTTTTTTTTACTGTGAGCTTTAGCTTTCTCAGCGCTTTGCCTATGCAACTCTTGCTCACTTTAAATTCGCTGACTATTTCTCTTTGATAGGCATCCGGACGCTCTCCCACGTACTTCACTAGCTTTTCCGGATCTAACTTTCTATATTTCCTGTTCAGCGGCACCCTCTCTAGATTCCCCATTTTCCTCAATTCTTCTTCCATGCAAATATCGCACGCTCACTTACTCCAAATGCCTCACTCGTTTCCTTTACACTGTGCGTGCTTTCCTATTTTAATACCCTCTTTTTCACATCCGTTGTACGGTATGCCATCTATCCCGCATGTGCAGGTTTAAATGCCCCTATCAAGTTCTTTGACTATAATAGGCTCAACCCCTTTTCCTTTGTGTCATGAAATTTAATGCGCCCTTTTGTTGGAACGGGCAATGCCATTAGAGTTATCTTCGTGAAATTTATATTCTTATTTCCTTCCTTCATATGTTCCTTCTTTTTAGCTGTTTGCTTAATTTCAATCCCGCAACAATCCCGCAGGCTATGGGGAATTTTGGGGAAATTCTTTAAAATTTAGGAAAGAATTAAAAACTTGTGTCAAGCCTAAGTCCTTCTAAAATAAAGCCCTAGGGAAGTCTAAGGAAAATACGGTAAGTTTTAAATGTCTGGTTTACATCCAGTAGGTTACAGGTTCGAGTCCTGTGTCGCCCACCAGCTCCTAGGCCGCTCAAATAGAGGAATGGCTGGCAGAGAGAAAAGAGTTAGTATTAGAAAAAGCAAGTTGCCGCAAATTTGCCGCAAAAATGAAATTCAAGCGAACAAGTGCAAGCATAGGTCGCGCCTCCGTGGAGGGGGAGTTGAAAAGCATTGAGAATAGGCGGTAGGTCCTCAATGGGGCTTCGCTGATTATTGAATGAAAATAGGTGTGGAGGATATAGTAGGATCAGGGCTGTCTCTGAGAGAAATGGTTTCCCAATCATCATGGAAGGAAATTTCACAGAAGCGGCGCACATTTTTGCTATTTTGAGGATTGACAGGAGCATTGAGTTGCCATTTATGAGCCAATGTTAGCAGTGGGAGGCCTATAAAAAGAAATAAAAAAATGTTTTCCGTTTGGTGGATGATTTGTATATGATTTGAGGGAGAAGGAAAGAGAAAGGAGAGGACGAAAAAGAAGGCTGTGGGTGAGTGAAATTTTGGCCATACAAATATGGTTCAACCCAGGTAAATTGAGGGATTTCAAGACATTTTAAGGGGGAGCGAAGGGAGAATTTTCAGGACCATTTTTTCTCAAAATGCCAAATTATTTTTCTTTTGCGAAACAAATAAAACAGCAGGGAAAAACATTTCATTTTACTGGGAAGGTAAGGCGGAGCAAGGGTGCTTTTTACATCGATTCAACGCCGCTTCCCGCATGCAAAAATGCACGCTATCGGAGCCGCAAAACATTCCCAAACATGGCAAACTAGACCCATTAATCGGTTTCCGCAGCATTTGGGTAAAAATTACGTCTCACACCCCGGAGGCATGCCGAAAATTTGTGAAACATCCCGAAAGTTTGTGAAATTTTCCCCGAAACCAGGAAATTTGTGCGGCATTGCCCGTGGGGAAGAAGTGCTCGCAAACTGCACAGAGACAGAGATTGGCGATAGGGGATATGTTTCTCCTACCCTCGGAGATTCCTTGGCAAAAAAGGGAATAGGGCTCATTGGCAAACACCCCAAAACATGGCTCCAAACACCCGGGAAGAAAGAAGATTCCTAAAGAAACGGTCCATTATAGAGACCATGATCGGGAGATTTAAAAATTTTTTCGGCGGAACACTTTCCCGTCTCCCCTCCGCACAATCCGCTTATTTTGCGTATTTGCGCGGCTATTATTGCCTTCAACCTGACCCCTTTATTTTGAGTTTCGCGTATGCACGTGTATTTTGAGCAACACGTGTGCGAAATTAAATTTTTGAAGCGGATATTAATTCGCGTATGTGCTTCATGAAGTCCTCCATGAAATGAACATTGTGGATTGTTAAAAGCTGGCCACCGAGGTTTTCCCTGGCTTTAAAAAGGTGGTGGATGTATGATCTGGAAAATTTTCGGCAACAATAGCATGTACATGTGTGCGAGATTGGCCCCGTATCATGAATAAAGCGTGCATTGTTGATATTGATCGATTCATGACCATCGTTTGTGCTGGGATCAACTAGCGCGCCGCCGTGGCGAGCCAAACGGGTAGGATGAACGCAATCAAAGGTGTCTATGCCATTTTTGACTCCATTCAGAATGTCGCCCATGTGCCCTATGCCGAGTAGGTGAGTGGGGCGATTGTTTTCTATATGCTCACAAGTACAGGCAACAACGTGGTTCATCTGTTCCTTTGTGCCGCCCAAGCTGCCTCCAATGGCCTGGCCAAAGAATTCATTGGTAGATACAAATTCTGCGCTTTCCCTGCGTAAGTCTCCGTAGATACCTCCTTGGATTATTCCATAAATTGCTTGAGTATTGTCGTTTGAACGCTTAAACTCTCTCAGACTGCGCATTTCCCAGCGATGGCTCCTATCCATGGAACGAGCGGTATAGGTAGGGTCAACGTGAAAGGGAGTGCATTCATCGAATGCCAAAATGATATCAGCACCAATTTTGCGCTGAGCTTGGATGGAAATTTCCGGAGAAAGGCAATGTGTGCGCCCGTCGATGTATGACCTAAAATGAGCTCCTTCTTCACTTATTTTTAGCAAAGTTTTTCCCCTTGTGCCCATAAAATTTCGCCGTCCTTTTATTTCATCTGCTACGCAACCATGTCCCAAGCTGAAAATCTGAAATCCCCCAGAATCGGTAAGCATTGGCTTGTTCCATCCCACCATTTTATGTAACCCACCATTTTCGGCAACTACGTTCGGACCCGGTTGAAGGTACAAATGATAGGTATTTGCTAGCATGATTTCGGCACCAGTGGCCTCAAGTTGCTCCGCTGTTATCGCCTTCATGGCACCTTTCGTTCCACAGAAAACAAAGTTAGGCGTGCTAATAGCTCCATGCGGTGTCACTAATTTGCCACACCTGGCCTTGGATTTGGACGACCTGTGAGTTATTTCAAACGAAAATTGTGGGTACATTGCTCAATGGAGCACGTTGTAGGATCCAATGGTGATGTCCATAAAATTTTCCTATTAGTATTGCAAAAAGAGTATCAATAGTATTCCAAATAATCATGAACAGTGAAATGATACGCTTGCAAAAATTTTTAGCACACTGCGGGTTGTGCTCAAGGCGCAAGGCGGAAGAACTGATTCATTCCATGTGCGTGACTGTCAACGGAGAGGTTGCCTTCGTGGGAGTTTCCGTAGATATCGGCAAAGATATTGTAAAGGTAAATGGCAAAAAAATAAGTTCAAATTCAGCTTCGACAGGGACCAAAATTCCCTTGGTTTTGATGCTAAATAAGCCAAAAGGCTACGTATGTTCCCATTACGATAAATTTAATGAGAGAACGATTTTTGACCTCATTCCCAAGCATTATTGCAAAAATCGATTGCTTTTTTGTGGAAGGCTGGATAAGGATACGACGGGGCTCATCCTTTTATCGGATGATGGCGAGTTTGTACAAAAAATTTCCCATCCATCGGCCAATATAAAGAAACACTACGAAGTAATAATTTCGCGTCCACTCGGGGATGGGATAAGATCGAAACTTTTGCAAGGGATAAGCAGCGGGGGAGAATTTATAAAATTCGATAAAATTTTTCCGATAGGGGAGGGGAGGCTGAAAGATATGATCTTTGAGGTGGTCCTATCCCAGGGCAGGAAAAATGAAATCCATAGAATGTTTGAACACTTTGGGTATTTTGTGGAAAAGCTGCGTCGCACTAAAGTAGGGAGCCTGCGATTGCACGGTCTGTCCCCAGGTACATGCCGACGTCTATCCGAAAAGGAGATTCAATCGTTGTTTCGATAAAATTTTTACTAACTCATCGCATAGATACTGCGGCAGCGAGAGGCAGATTTGTTGTGTCCATTGCGAATTTTACAGGCTTTTCTCCAATGATACCGCTTCTAAATATCCCCGCCAATTCGGCAAATAGGGACTGGCTTTCTCCAAGAAGTGCCTCCAAACTAATTGGTAAAATATTTTCGCAGTCATGGCGAAGTATTTGCACATTGACGCGCTCAAACCCCGCGCTTCTATAAGCCAAGCCATACATGCATACCTGAACCCCTGTGTACTCAGCAATCTGGGAGGAAAGTTTCTCCGGGTTCAATGCATCATACTTACTGCTTTTGAAGTCAAAAATATTTATGGTTGCCTGGGGATTTGTTGTAAAATTTTCCTCGGAAAGAATGCAATCAACTCTCCCGGTCAATTTAAAATCACCCAACTTTTCGCCAAGTATTGTGCAGATGGGAACTTTCACTTCCGTTGCAATAAATTTGTATCCGAGGGAAACGATCTTCTCGGCAAATTTATAAGCCATGTACTTTGCAATGCGAAAAATTTCCAGAACAAAGTAGTTGGCATTGGCACTGGTGGCGCCGTAAGCCGCTGTCATTTCTTGCCAAATGACCTCCCATTTGCCGTCAATCAATGAGTAAAATTGCTCCAAAGTTGGCACAGCTTGGCAGTGTTCGGCAACGTTCAAAAGTTCGTGTACGAGAGATCCAAGAAATATCTTTTCACCGGTTTCAACGTCAAAGCGGGAATGTACATTTTCAAGTTTCAAAACGTGATCATAAAATACCCCTGCAGGATTTTTTAGCAAAATTTCCACTGTCTTGCAGGCGATGCTGTGGGGGCTTCCAAGGTCAAGCATGTAAGAATATTGGTTGAGCTTTGTTTGACTGCTATTTCGAGAATCGTAGGCAATTTTTGTTTGCAAGATATTGCCGTCGGTGGCATAAATTGATTCGATGCAATTTCTCTTTATTTGGAAATTTTGAAAATCATTCAGGCTCAAAAGTTGCCCCGTGGCGGTAAAAATTTTATGCCTTAGCAAATCCGGCACATCGTCCCAACACTTTGCAACACAGGTTATTATACAATTTTTTTTTGCTAAAACGTACTCCGTGAACTCGTTAAAATTTTGGCAATTCGTGAATGAGCACAGGTATAAATCGTAACTATCACGGGCAGCCGTTCTGGAATTCGCTATGGCAACATTGGCAGATTTTCCTGGTCTTTGTTGAATTACATGTGTTTTAAAAAATTCTTCCGTGACCTTTGCAAGAATTTCAAATTTTTCGCAATGCGTTGAATCATAAGAAGCAAACGTACCGTCGAGCTTTTTCAGTAGTTCTTTGCACAGCAAATCGCCAAAAATTCTTTGTAAAGATGATAAAAATTTCACAATTGAAACTTTCTCATTCTTCAAATCGTATTGATTGAGAAACTTTTGCAGAGATATTTCTTTCGCCAGGGCGTTAAAAATTATGTCATAGTTTGGAGTTAAGTAGCGATAGAGTAGGGGATTGACCTTTTTATTTACGATTTTAAAGTCATCAAAGCAGCAGATTTCATGTGCAACTAGGTCTTGGTAAAATTTTAGAAAAGCAAAGATATCTCGGTCAATTTGCCAAGATGTCCAATGCCTAAAAATTTCCAACGCAGCCACCGATACGGATTGGCGACAGTTTATAAGGTCATCGTATTCAACGCCATTATATTTCAGTTCGGCGCTAATTGCTGAGTAAAAATTATTGCTGTGACCATCGCACAATATGCAAATTTTTTTGTCCGGATTCGAGTCTGCGATGCCGCATATATCACCAACTTCTGAGCACAGAGACGCATAAAATCGCAGGGCGTTCATAGGGATTGCCCCATGCTAAAGAATATTTTTGCCATGACAGATGTTTTTGCCCAAAAAGCACTTGGCGCGCTCGGAGTGGGGGTTTGTGAAAAATTCCTTGGCCTCGCGGTCTTCGATAATATTACCATTATCTAAAAATATGACATGGGTTGCAATTCGCCGTGCCATGGAAAGGTCGTGTGTAACGACGATAATTGGCATACCCGTTGTGGACAAAATTCGTATGGTATCGACAACATCGCGCGTAATTTCCGGATCTAGGGCTGAAGTCGGTTCGTCGAACAGCAATATTTTCGGCTCCATAACAATAGTTCTGGCAATTGCAACGCGCTGCTTTTGCCCGCCGGAAAGACTCGATGGATAACTGCTTAGCTTGTCACTTAATCCAAATTTTTCCAAGCTTTCAGCGGCAATGCCATATGCCCGTTCCTTGGAGTATTTTTTCACTTTTCGTAGAGCGTAGGCAACATTGTCGATAGCAGTGAAATGATTGAAAAGAGAGCAACCCTGGGGAACAAGGCCAAAACAGTGTGTGTTTCTATGAATTTTGTGATTGTTTATTAGAATATTGCCACTGAAGCGTCCTTCCAACCCGCACAGTATCCTCAAAATTGTTGTTTTTCCCGCACCGGATCCACCAATTATGGTATAAATTTCACCGGGCAAAACCTTGAAAGAAATATCGCTCAAAATCGTATTTTCACCGATGCTGCAGCTTAACTTGTTTATTTCTAGCATGGTAGCTTCTTTTCGATGAATTTAGCAAGGGCACTTAAAACCAGAACTAGGGCGTAATAGCACAGCCCCGCAACAAGCAAAGGCTCGAGATACAAATAATGTTCGCTGGCAACTATGTGTGCGCGCCGCAGCAAATCGGCTTCTCCGATCACAGACACTAAGGCCGATTCCTTCAGGAGATCGATCATTTCATTAACGAGTGACGGGAGCACATTGCGAATTGCCTGAGGAAAAATGATATCCCTCATTATTTGCAACTTTGAACAACCGAGCACCTTTGCCACTTCATATTGTCCGTGGTCAACACTTTTAATCCCCGCACGAATAATTTCCGATACGTAGGCGGAAGAGTTGAGTGAAAAGGCAATAATTCCCGCCGCAAAGGCTGAAATGCAGACGCCCAAAACTTGTGGAATCGCAAAATATATTATAAATAATTGGAGAAGTAGGGGAGTGCCCCGGAAAATTGAGGTGTAAAAAGCTCCAAATAGGCGAAGGAATCGATTATTTGAAACTTTCACCGTTGCTAAAATCGTTCCACCAAAGAATCCAAAGATGACACCAATTACGGCGTAAGCCAAAGTAACACCCACACCGCTTAAAATATACGGAATTTCATCATAAATCTGCCGAAACCCATCAAGCATTTGTAAAGCTTATTTCGAAATTCCCCACTTCTCTTCCAGCCCCGATATTTTTTTCTCACTTATTAATTCGTTTATTATGCGATTAACTTCTTCCACAAGGGTGGATTTCTTTGGAAAAGCGATGGCAAAGGAATCCTCAAATTTCAATTTGTAGAAAGTTAAATTGTCGTTTTGGCGAACTATGGCCTTAGCTTCTTGAA
>JAIRMI010000094.1 GCA_031258795.1 Puniceicoccales bacterium
TATTGTGTGCTTTCTAACTGAAATGACTATAGCATTCTTCATGTTTGGATATATAACCCGCATTTAGAATTTTAGGAAATTCACCAAAGTTCGATAATTTCCAAAATAAAGAGGCTCTCGAATTACGAATAGAGTAGGAGCGTTAGCAAATCCCCAAAAATGTTAACCGGTTTTGGAAAGCCGTAAGCGGAATCGAGAGAAACGTTAGCGTGATTGTCGAAAACGTTATTCTTAAGTTTCAAAACGTCATTGTGGACTGAAAAAACGTAAGCATGACTACTAAAAGCGTTAGCCAATTTAAGGAAAACATAAACATAATCACTGGAAACGTTATTTTTAAAGGTGAAAACGTTATTCTAATTGGCAGAAACGTTGTTTTGCGCTCAGAGGCCAGGTTCGGCGAGTTAGAGCTCTGGTCGCAAAAAAATAATAGGGTGGATGAAAAACAAAAAAAAGAAGAAAATTAAACGGCAAATGTAATTCAAAGAACCTGCTTCAGTTTGAATAAGAAGACCAAAGGAAGTTGGATTCAATAAGTTGGCACTGATCTTTATCGAAAAAGGAGGCAGAGTATCATTAAAAAAGCATTGACAAATATTGTTCTAGGTAAAAGAAAGGGAAAACTCTAAATTTTGTAAAAAATTCCGTTTTATGGAGATTGCATCAAATAATTTCACAAACCAGGAAACGGAAAAGTCGGAAAATGAAAGTAATATTGATAGCAAATTCAAAAGGAGATTAAAGAATTAACTAATGCAAGGATGGAATAATTTATGATTGATCACGTCCCATTGGAGTCTCAGCTTTCTAAGCCGAAAATTTCCGTAATAATTCCCATTTACGGCGTGGAACGGTATTTGGAACGTTGCTTGGATAGCGTCCTTTCTCAAACTTTTGCAAATTTTGAAGTCATATGCGTCAACGATGGTTCCCCCGATAATTGCGATAAAATACTCGCCAAATATGCAAAGAAAGATCCAAGAGTAAGTATCATCACTCGAAAGAACCAGGGGCTATCCATGGCCCGCAACAACGGACTAAAACTTGCCAGAGGGAAATATATTTATTTTTTAGACTCCGACGACCATATTCATCCGCAGCTTCTAGAAATTACCCACCATTTCATAGTAAAATACGATGCCGATTGGGTTAATTTTCTGGAAGATAGAACCTTTTATAAAGCATTGAAAAAGGCTAATCGCCGTAGAGACTCGAAGATGCTTCCAGGCCCCGTGCCGCAAATGTACGCAAATGTGGACAAAATACCGTTCGAGTTTACGGATAATCCCTTACCATTGTTCAAAGAAAAGTGGCTAAAAAAACATGAATACAAGATAACCTACTGTGCATGGGCGAAGCTGTATCGGCGGGAATTATTGAATGGCATCGATTTTCTCCCCGGTGCCTATTTTGAAGACTTTCCCCATACCATTGCTCTCTGTAAAAAGCATCCCAAAACTATTTTATTAAACGAGCCATTGTACTATTATAATAGTAACCCGACTTCGATTACTGGCCAAATGTATAGCGATGTTTCGTCCAAACACATCAGGGATTACCATAGGGGTATATTATTTATGCATGATAATTACGAGGATGCACCGAAGGCAGAGTTTGATTTTCTTGCCAAGGAAGTGGTGGCAAGTCTTTTGAGGACTCAGCTCAAAGCCATTAAAAGAGCACCAAAAGCAAAGCAGTCGGAACTGTACCAGCTTTTTACGGATGAGTTGCTAGATTTGGACCAAAAAGGCCTGGTTCGCTTGAAATGGACGTGGAAAAAGTTCAAATACTGGCTTCAATTTAGAAAATTGATCAGGCAGGGGAGGGGACGGTGAAAATAAAAATCTTTACCTGCTATCATAGGGCAAGTCCAATAATTAAAAGTGATGTTGTGGAGTCGATTCAGGTAGGGAAAGCCATTGCCAAAGAAAATCTCGGCATTATGGGGGATGATGAGGGCGACAATATTTCTATGAAAAATCCATATTATAACGAACTTACGGCGACCTATTGGATTTGGAAAAACGTAAAAGCCGATGCCGTTGGATTGTTTCATTATAGGCGTTTCTTTAACTTCAAAACCCTTGATACAAAGTGCCGTAAAATAATGCCGTCTTTTTTTGAGAACTATGGCATAACAAAGGAAAACATTGCTAAACTTTTGTCAAAATATGATATTGTTCTGCCAAACAAAACCGGAATTGTCAAAGAATCGTTATATGAATGCTATCAAAGGGAGCACATTATTTCCGATATGGATTATGCCTTAGAAGCGATCGAAGAGAAGTATCCCGGTATGGCAAAAATAGCGGAAAAAGTTGTAAGACATAATTCGCAAACGTACTGTGCCAACATGCTCATAGCTTCCAAAAAATTATTCGATGAATACGCCCATTGGTTGTTCGATGTTTTATTTGAAGTTGAAGGGCACATTCAACGGAATGTACTTGGGCGAGATTCTTACCAGCGACGTGCCTATGGTTTCCTTGCTGAGCGGATGATGACCGTTTTCATCGAGTATAAAAAACAGACATCTGGCCTAAAAATTAAGGAGGTTCCAATTTTATTTTTAGAAGATAAAATGAGCAAGTGGTGCGCATACCTAATTCGCCGTTTTAGGAGAAAATTCTTAACTGCCATTGGATTGGAAAAGGAACATTGGAAAATGGGTTGGTAAAATGGATAAAGTAAAAAATTTAATCGTTGGCTGTGGTTTTTCCGGTGCAGTGTTTGCCCGCAAGATTGCCGAGAAGTGGAACGAAAAAGTCATCCTCATTGAGAGTAAAAATCACATTGCCGGCAATTGTTACGATTATCGGGACAGAAATGGCATTTGCATTCACAAGTACGGTACCCATATTTTTCACACAAACATAAAGCCCGTCTGGGACTTCGTTAGCCGCTTTACAAAATGGTACCCTTACCAGCACAAAGTCAAAGGCCTAGTCGATGGACAAATTATCCCGATTCCATTTAATCTAAATTCGCTTCACCAACTATTTCCCAAATCCATGTCAAATGAAATTGAACAATGCCTAATAGGGAAATTTGGTTTTAATGTGAAAGTACCCATTCTGGAACTGCAAAAAGCTGGTGATAAAAATTTAGAGTTTTTGGCAGAATATATCTACCAGAAGATTTTTCTGGAATATACTTTGAAACAATGGGGTGTGAAGCCGGAAGAAATTGATCCTTCCGTTACGGGGCGCGTTCCCGTTTATATCAGTCGAGATGATCGCTATTTTCAGGACAAATACCAAGGTATTCCGCTGGATGGCTACACAAGACTAATCGAAAAAATACTCGACCATCCAAACATCGAGATGTGTCTTTCGACGCCATTTTCAAAGGATATGGACTACGATCGCCTGTTTTATACCGGGCCCATAGATGAATTTTTTGACTTCAAGCTGGGCGAATTACCATATCGTAGTATTCACCTCGATTTTGTTGAGTTTCCCTACGAAAAATTTCAGGATGCTGCTGTCATTAATTATCCTTGTAACTACGACTGGACGCGCATAGGTGAATACAAGTACTTTTTAAATGACAAATCTGACAGGACGGTGGTGTCCTACGAATATCCCGCAGCATTTGAACGTGGCAAAAACGAGCGCTACTACCCGATCATGAAAGCAGAAAATCAAGTGCTTTACGACCGCTATCTTGCATTGGCGCAGAAAATGCCCAATATATACTTCTTTGGGCGTTTGGGTGACTATAAGTACTATGACATGGACACAGCCCTCGAACGCGCATTGGAGCTTTTTGAAAAAATTAAGCGATGAAGTAATTTTTCTATAGATCAAAAATATTCCGCTTCCCACTTTCGCATGGCCGCCTTATTTCGCATAGCCGCCTTATTCATTTAGTATCAATTTATAAAATGCAAATTTGTGCTTGACATCTAATTTTTGCTAAATTTCTATATGATCATTAGTTAGACAGTTTTTCATTAGAAAATTCGAAAATTTCGTAAAGGTTTCACCCCTTGAGACAAGTGAGGTGTTTCTTTCTTAAATGAAAAAGTAAACAAGGAAAAGTTAATTATGAAAGCGCTTCCTAAGGTTTCCATAATCGTTCCGATTTATGGGGTGGAAAAGTATCTCCGCCAGTGTCTTGATAGCATTTTAGCGCAGACACTGAGAGGAATTGAAATTATTTTGGTTAACGATGGTTCGCCAGATAAGTGCCCCCAAATTGTGGACGAATACGCGGCCAAAGATAGGCGCATAGTGGCCATTCATCAGACAAATGGCGGTTATGGTAAGGCTTGTAATACGGGTTTGGGGAAAGCAACGGGAGAATACGTCGCCATTGTCGAACCCGACGACTTTATTGTCCCTGACATGTATAAAATTCTTTATGCGGCGGCAAAAAAGCACAATGTTGATGCTGTAAAGTCGGCTTTTAACATCTACTTTGACATCCCGAATCATAAGCCAAGAATCGGAGGGTATTCCTGGTTTAGTTCAAGCGATAGTCCCTATGAAAAGCCGCGGAAAGTTTTTACAATTGAGGAACATCCAGAATTTTTCTATTTTCACCCCAGCATATGGTCATGTATTTATCGCCGTGACTTCATAGAAAAACACAGAATACGCGTCGAAGAAATACCGGGTGCAGGATGGACGGATAACCTGTTTCAGGTACAGACGCTGTGCTTAGCTAAGAGCATCTTTTACATCGAAAAGCCCTTATATTACTGGCGTTTAACATATGAGGACGATGCACTGAGCCTAAAAGATTTTACAATTCCCTTTAAAAGGACCAAAACGATTCACAGGTGGTTAAATTCTCAAAATATCTTCGATGAAAATGTTTGGGCTTGCCTATATAAAAGGGAACTTGCTTACATTCACAATGTTCTACGAGCAATCAGACCGAGGCAATTAGAAGAAGTTATTTTTTGGATAAGGGAATGTCTCGATGGCATGGATCCTAAGGTTATAAATGTAAACAAGTTCATAAGCGAGACGGAACGTAAACAGTATCGCCGTGCCCATTCTTACTATTACTATTATTATTACCGCTGGATACGAAGATTAAACACTCCACTTAAAAAAGTAAGCCATTCTATTCTTTCCATAAAAATACACAGATGTTTTTGGTTTGTGAACTTTTTAGGAATTCAGATAGGGTCCAAGGAAA
>JAIRMI010000017.1 GCA_031258795.1 Puniceicoccales bacterium
ATCTCTGAGCAAATTGTTGCCGTTGATCATCCCTGTTTCTGTTAGGAACTGTGGCATCAGTTTCTAACCCTCTATTGTTTTGAATATCATTTCTATCCATAGCAGAATGCATTGCCAAACAATACTTAGGCTGTCAAGCGGTTTTATAAAATTCCCAAAAAAAATTAAAATTGCGCAATCGAAAAGAAGAATATTTGTCGCAAAACATCCTTATATAACGCCTTTTAGGCAAAGAATTGTTTAATTTAATTGCAACTTATCCTATTTCGCGTTCTATGAAGAAAATGAAGTGGGTAGTGAATAGGTTAAAATTAACTTTAATTTTCGCATTGGGGATATGTGGCGCTGTTCACGGTAGTACCGCACCAACAGAGATTAGCGTAGCATCCCATGGCGAACCCATGATAATGCCAACCCGTGAAATGCGGGCGGAAACGATCTATATGATGCGCTGCATGGAGGAGCTACATTACAATCACAAAGACATTTCCCTCCTTGATCACAAGGAAGTTCTCAACGACTACATGGCCGAGCTGGACATTAATCACATGATTTTTCTGCAGAAAGAAGTGAATGGCTTCGTAAAACGATTCTCCCCAACATTGGATATCTTCATCAGTGGTGGCAGCCTAATGCCAGCATTCACCATTTTTGACCAATATCGCCGGGATCACTACGGTCGTTTGGACTGGATAGCGAAAAGATTAGGGCAAGATTGGGACTTCTCGACTGACGAATACTATGCCCCCGATCGCAAGCATGCGCCGTGGCCAACAGACCAAGTGGGAGCGGACATTTTATGGGAAAAACGGCTCAAATATGAACTGCTCAACGAGATGATGAACAGCGAAAGTAAGGCCGAATCGGAGGACCAGGGGCAGCTCAAAGTAATCATGGAAGCTCTCACAAAGGCATTGGAAATAATTTCCAAAAGGTATGAAAACCTCCGCATCGCTCTAAAAGACTTTGATTCGTGGCTCATTGAAGAAATTTTTTTGAACAGTCTATCCCACATGTACGACCCCCATTCCAGTTTTTTGTCCAAGACATCGCTCGATGACTTCAACATTGCGCTACTTAATTCACTGGTAGGCATCGGCATAGTTCTCATCGATGATAACGGAACGTGCATAATAAAGGAACTACACCCCGGCGGACCAGCTAGCATGTCAAAGCAGCTAAAACCTGGGGACAAGATCGTAGCCGTGGCTCAGGGAGTCGATGGGGAGTTCGTTGATATAGTGGGAATACGGCTGCACAAGTCTGTAAAGCTGATGCGCGGTGAAAAGGGTTCCACGGTACGACTTAAAGTGCAGCCCGTCGACGCTAGTCCCGGCGATTACAAAATAGTGCAATTAGTGCGCGATGAAATCCACATCATGGCGACACGTGCCAGCGGAAAGTTGTTCACTCTCGACCTGAAAGGCAAAAATGTCAACGTTGGTGTCATAGATCTACCAGCTTTCTATGGGAATGATCCAAACAGCGATAAACAGGATGCGGACACGACCTCCGATATGCGCTACCTGATAGGTAAGCTAAAAGAGAAAAATATTATCGGACTTATCGTGGATCTTCGCCGAAATTCCGGAGGATTTCTCGAGCAAGCAGTAAGTACATCCGGATTGTTTATAAAGACTGGCCCTGTTGTTCAAATTCGAGATTCATTTGGAAAAATTGAAAACCTATGTGACGAGGATGAATCCATCGAATGGGACGGCCCGCTAATCGTGCTGACATCGGCACACAGTGCTTCCGCTTCGGAAATTTTCGTTGGTGCGTTACGCGATCACAGGCGTGCCATAACCGTTGGCGATCCTACAACACACGGCAAAGGAAGTGTGCAAATGATCCTTCCCATGAACAAATTTTTTAGTTCTCTCCATGACGATTCTCTAGGGGCAGCTCGCGTAACTGTGCAAAAATGGTATTTGCCAACAGGAAATTCAACTCAATTGAATGGCGTACCAACGGATATACAGATACCCAGCTTTGACGCTTATTTACCGATTCGGGAATCGGATTTGCCCCATGCCCTAAGCTGTGATTCCGTTCCCGCTGCAAAGTTCGCCTACGAAGAAACTGCCAAAAAGTTAAACTATTTCGTGGATCCAAAAATTATTGAAGCGTTGAAAGAGCGCGTTGAAGAACGCAAAGCCCACCTTGAAGAATTCAATATTCTGGACGAGCGCATTGCCCATTTTAAGGAAAATTTCGATCAGAAGGAGATTTCTCTAAATATTGAAAAACGGAGACAAAAATCTCATTCTGATTTGCTGTTTAAACGCAGAATTAAGGCCGAACTCGAAGGCCTTATTGCAAAGGATGATTACAAATTTGAGAAAGTTCGTTTGGAAGATGATAAGGAGGAAGAGGACAAGGAAGTCTACGAAATCAAACAGGATGCCGTAGTTCTTCCCGAGTTTGATGTGCAGCTGCGCGAATGTTTACGCATAATGCGGGACTGGCACGAAATGCTACACCCGGAATGTACACAATTGATAGATTTGATGTGTCCCTTAATTGAATAACACAAAACCCGTGGCATCTCTCCTCGACAACATTCACAATCCTCGCAATCTGGATGCGCTGAGTCGCGATGAACTTATCCAATTGGCAGAAGAAATTCGCAGCAAACTTATCGAGGTAACATACAAGAACGGCGGCCACCTGGCTTCCAATCTTGGGGTAGTGGAATTGACTATAGCCATCCACAGAATCTTCGACTCACCGAAAGACAAAATTTTGTTCGATGTTTCCCACCAATCCTACGTACATAAATTGCTAACTGGACGCAACGATGAGCGATTTGAAAGGATTCGCCAAACGGGGGGGTACTCCGGTTTTTGCAATCCCGATGAGAGCGAGCACGACGTGTTTTGCGTGGGTCACGCGGGCACTGCTCTATCCACCGCACTGGGTCTGTGTGCAGCGCGCAATCATCTTAATCAAGAGCACAAAATTGTCGTTGTTCTCGGCGACGGTGCGCTGGCATGTGGACCAACCATGGAAGCCCTAAACAACATCACCTCGGAAACGCGCCAGCTGACAGTAATTCTAAATGACAACGATTATTCCATCGATCGCAACATCGGTGCCATGGCCACCTACCTTAATAAAATCATAGTAAGCAGGCCATACAAAAATATTACAGGAAGTATTGGCAATGCTCTGAGCAAAAGCAAAATTGGGTTAAAATTTTGGCGCATGTGCCGCAAAGTGAAACTTGCACTGAAGGACTTGCTGCTGTCATCCTCTTTTTTTGAGCACTACGCTCTCCGCTATATCGGCCCCATAGATGGCCACAATTTGACGCAAGTGGAGGAATATTTAACGCTCTGTCGGGAAGCGAATTACCCCATTTTGCTGCACGTCAAAACGACAAAAGGGAAAGGAAATTTTCAGGCATCTGCTGATCCGGCGTTATTTCACAGAGTTGGGCCCATATCTTCGAAGCAGACTCCATTCATGAAAGATATTCTTGGTCAAACTGTTGCCAATCTTGCGAAAGCTAACAAAAAAATCATCGGAGTTACCGCCGCTATGGCGAGCGGAACGGGCCTATCCCATCTACGGGATGCTCTGCCAGAACAATATGTCGATGTCGGCATCGCCGAAGAGCACGCCGTAACCCTATGCGCCGGCTTAGCAAAGGGCGGGATGTTACCGATCTGCGCCATATACTCTACTTTCATGCAGCGAGCCTTTGACCAAATTGTCCACGACATATGCTTGCAAAATCTCCCCACCATATTTTGTTTGGATCGCGCTGGCCTATCGGCCAACGATGGCCCCACGCACCATGGTTTGTTCGACATTAGCTACCTACGCTGCCTGCCGAGGGCGATAATTATGCAGCCGAAAAACGGCGAAGAACTATCAGCTATGCTTACCGCGGCGCTGGAATATCATGCCCCTGTTTTTATCAGATACAATAGCGGCTATAACTATAATACGCATTCTGTCGGGCCTCACATCGAGCTCGGTCGCTCGGAAATAGTTAAAGAGGGGAGAAATGTCTGTTTACTTGCTCTGGGGTGTTGCGTTGGTATTGCACAGCAAGTGGACGATATTTTGGGTGGAAACTGTGGCATTATCAACGGGCGCTTCATAAAGCCGCTGGATGAGCAAATGTTATGCGACATTGCCGCAAAGTACGGCACAATCCTCACCTTGGAGGACAATGTTCTAGTCGGAGGATTTGGTAGCAGCGTCATGGAATTCTACGGCGACAACAACATTGAAACACATGTCCTTCGCATCGGCTGGCCAGATAAATTTATCGAGCATGGCTCCAGTGAAGAGATTTTGCGGCAGATCTATGCTTTGGACGCTGAAGCCATTGCCAAAAAAATTTCGATGGCTATAGATTAAATCTTACAGTTTTATTAAAAACCTGACACTGCACCGGATTCCCGCTCCCTGAC
>JAIRMI010000041.1 GCA_031258795.1 Puniceicoccales bacterium
AAAATCTCTTTTCCTACTATCCGATTAACCGCAAAAACGTGTCTTCTGTCGGTTGGGATCTGAATTCGCACCACAAAGTCTGTTGCTTTATTTTCTTTATTCGGATCGCAACGAAGCCAATAAAGAAATCATTGCCTGTGGACCCAAGCAAGTTTTGTCCATAGGATCCTGGGGCCTAGTCAGTTCAGCAGCCCAAGGAACTAAGACTCCATGTGGGGAAACAGCGCTCTATGGAGCAATACCGGTCTGTTCAGTGTTGACATCGGTGCTAACCAATGGGTTTTGCAGAGGATGCCAAAAGAAACTAGTTGTTATGCCGTTTTCAGATTTCAGATGAGGAAGTATCGGTGAAAAAAGATTTCGACGAAGAAAATTATATGAAAGAAGTAATGTTCCCAGCGATAGAAGAGTAATATGGCGTGGACCATCCGGCAATCCTAAAAGCCCGTGAATTGCTGAGGGATGCAGGAGTTGGCGTCTAAGCATGCCCTAAAGCCTATGTGTCTGAAAGGAAAACATTTTCTTTTCTTAATTTGTACCACTTGCCACGGGTAGAAGGGAAGTTGTTTCTTTTTCTGCTTATGAATTCTAGCTTTTGCTCTATTGCTGTGATACCAAGAAAAACATCATGCACTTTTCATTGGAGATGAAAACACCCACTAAGAAACTAGGAACTTCGATGGCTTATTCACCATTATCGACTATGGCACTTACGGGGCAGCTATCCATAGCTTCCACGAATGTTTCAACTTCATCGGTAGAAGTTGGCTGCTTGACTATTTTCGAATAGCCATCATCATCCCGCGCGAAAAACTCAGGAGCAATATCCCTGCAAAGATCGCAATCTATGCACTTTTTTGCCTCTACAGAAAACCTTCCCGGAACATTACGTCCCGACCTCCCATTCTCATTTTCTTTGTCCATGATCCTAACTTTATAGGATGGAAAGCGGCTAAGTCAACCATGAGTTGCGCAAATAACTTATTTTTTATTGCAAGGAACTCCAAATACATTCTAATCGCCGCATTGCTCGGGTGGTGGAATAGGTAGACACACACGTTTGAGGGGCGTGTGCCTTAGGGCGTATGGGTTCAAATCCCATTCCGAGCACCATTAAAGTTTATATCCTTTGACATAACAAGGTGGTTAAATATAACTGTTTACGCTTTAACCGCGGGGTGTAGCTTAGTCTGGTAGAGCGCTTGCTTTGGGAGCAAGAGGTCGCCGGTTCGAATCCGGCCACCCCGACCAGTGGAGTTTGGCGAAATTTCCTGCATTTTTCATTATTTTTGCGGTACGCAAGCTGCGCGTATTTGGCATTGGCTAATCAGTCCCTGTTAAAGAAAAATTTAAACCGAAATATATTTTTGTAATTTATAGATTGACATATGTCTACCTTTGACACAGGTGATTTGCATGAATCTAATGCAACGCATTCTTGCTAATCCAATAGTACAAAATGTAGGAAAATTAATAGAGGAGGTGGCAGTTTCCCTACTAGATCAACCCATAGAAGAAATACTTCAGGACAGAAGGATATATTCCGCCGATGAAAGAAGCGGGGGTACGACTTTGGGAATTCCTCCTCAACGCCCTGTATCAAAAGGGTTTGTGGAATGAGATGCAGCGATAGTTAAAGCTAATCGGAACGAAGATTATGCGAAATTGAACGTATGCGGACAAATATTATCCGAATCCTCAGAAGATCTGAGTTGTTTCCATATGTTGGCGTGCAATGTTCTCGTTCAGAAACTGGGGTACCAACTCAGCAAATCGGAGCGAAATGAAGTTTTTCAATGCGCTCAGCAAATGTTCAGCAATCCTAAAGTAGGAACGCGGGAAAAATTAATATGCATGGATTCTTGTATCAGCGGAATTGTTCGCAGAAACAGGCCCGATGAACGGTGCTGTAAACAGCCACCATTGCTGAATTTATTAAATGGTGAGATTATTTTGACTAAGGCGGCGGAAATAGAAAACTTGTCCCTATCGGGTGGTGGAGTTAAATGCATTGGGGAAGTCATTGCCTATGAGGAACTTGAAAGAGCAGGGCTGCTAAAAAATTTGAAAAACGTTTGTGGGACGTCGGGAGGGGCATTGGTGGGTAGCAATGGGGATTCCTCCAGAGGAAGCTTTGCCGCTTATTGGTGAAGTTTTAAAAGCTAAGGATAAATCTGGTGCGAAGGTACGCCAGCTCTATGCACAGGATCATCCTATGTTCTCCATGCTAAATCCCGATGTCGATGGAGCGTCTACCGGTGGCTTAGGGCAGGTAATGCCCGCTATAGAAAAAATAAATCTTCACGCTTTGGGCATAGTAGAGCTACTTGACAGAAAAAGTGCGGAACGAGCTGCCCGGGTCTTACAAAGTTTAGATCTAAATTCACCCACTTTAAAATTAACAGATGGCGAAAGAAAGAGGTTAAAACTTCTACGCAATTCATCATTCGGGCCAAATCGGACGGAAGAACAAATGATCACTTTCGGTGATCTGGAAATATTAGCTAAATTAAATATTTCGCCTAATTCATTCAAAAAATTAATCATAACTGGCTGGGATGCAACCCATAGGAAAATGTTATACTTTAACGCTGAAAATACACCGAACATGCACATAGTATATGCTGGGAGAATATCCATGTCCATACTTATGGTTTTCGAAAGTCTGTGCTTAGATCTAACCAGGTTTGGCGGCCGATATGCTCAGCCCACAGAAGGTCTTTCGGGAAGAGCGAAACTATTTGACGGAGGACTAGCATCAAATGCCCCCACGGAATTTTTTGTTAACGGGGAAGAAGGGTCCATAAAAAAGCAATTTCAGCAACATAGCACACTGACGTGTATCTTTGCTGCAAAAGGGAAAGGACATCGAGCAACGAGCAAAATGCAGGGATTTCAGCAGGGCAAAGATACGCTTGGGAGTGTGCTGGAGGGCACCGCCATTGAGCTCGTTTCTATGGCAAGTGGAACAAACACCAATGTAGCTCAAAATCATGCCGTCGAAAGTAGGAAATTGGACGATACAGGTAATATCATGGTGCTCGGTCACGGACCTCTGGGAACCTTAAGTTTTGATGCGTCTCCAGCGAAAATGAGCGCAAGGGCCTCTACCAGGCAATGGATTTGGCAGCATGAGCACCAATGCGCACAAATAAAGGTATGCTCTATGCCCGGTAAGAGGGTTTCCTGGGAACAATTAACATCGATGCCCAGTCAATTAGAGATTGTCAAAGGTGAAATGCGTGGGGCTGCCTCTTGCCTTAGCAATGGCGAGTTGCAGGCCATCATCGATCAGCGATTTGAAGAAGAGTCGCTTAACTGCGTTTGGCAAGAAATTTGTGAAAAAGAAAATTTAAAAAGAGCACTCGCATAGGTGGATCACACATATATCCCGTCACCGAAAAAGCGCTCCTCGGAACAAAACACAATAACCTAACCACTCACAATGGTATGTTGTTTTTCCCCGAAACGAACTAGTGTCAGGACTCGTAAAGAAGCATTGACGGGGCAGGAAAAGGCCAATAGAAGATTGGTCATAATGGAGTTTAGGAGAGGAAGCCTTTGAGAGGATAAAGCCGTATTTCCCGAAGCCGCGTGGGAAACCACGGGTGAGGACGACTGGAGAGTGATCAGTAGGATAGTGT
>JAIRMI010000064.1 GCA_031258795.1 Puniceicoccales bacterium
TTTCAATTGAAAAATTGTTAATCTTTAGAAAACATCTCCCAAAGCGGCCAAATTAGAGCCGATTTTTATCTTGTAAACGGCAGTGTGATAATTTTAGTGACCGCATTAGCGGCGCGGTAGCCAAGTGGTAAGGCCGAGGTCTGCAAAACCTCCATGCGTCGGTTCGATTCCGACCCGCGCCTCCATGGTTTTTCATCTTGTGTATCTGTGAAAAAACATTACACTTTCCCTTTTAAAGGAAAAGCATGGATCAAAACTTTCAGGTTAAACGGGTGGCTGGGTGTTTCCTACACATCAGTTCCTTGCCGAGTGAACAGGGCATCGGGTGCTTTGATGATCATGGGAAGCAATTTATAGATTTTCTGGCATCCTGCGGCATGTCTTGCTGGCAGGTATGTCCATTTACACCAACGACAATTGGCGATTCCCCATATCAGGGGACTTCCGCATTTGCTGGAAACCCCCTTTTCATAAGTTTACAAAAACTTGTCGATGAGAAATATTTGGAACAATCGGACATTGATCCATTAAAATCACTGAGCCGGATACGAACGGACTACGGCGTCATATACCACACATATTGGCCGATATTTGCCAAGGCCTATGAAAATTTTTCCGAATGCGTCAATACTGATGAAAATTTTACAAGATTTTGCAAAAATGAAGCCCTTTGGCTAGATGATTACGCACTGTTTATGGCTTTAAAAAAGAAGTTCAATAACCAGGAATGGCCCAAGTGGCCCAAGGAATTTAGGACAGCTAAACTGGCATGGAAAAATTTAAAAATTTCCCCGCAGATCAGTTCCGACATTGGCTTGCATAAATTTCTTCAATGGAAATTTTTCGAACAATGGTCCGAAATTAGGGGCTACGCCCATAAAAAGGGCATAAAAATAATAGGAGATGTCCCGATTTTTGTCGGACTTGACAGTGCGGATGTATGGGCGAATAGCTGCCTATTCAAAATTAGTGAAAATGGCAAACTAAGTGTTGTGGCCGGGGTGCCTCCCGATGCTTTTTCCCGGAATGGCCAATTGTGGGGCAATCCTGTTTTCAATTGGAGACGTTTGGCCATAACCGGGTACAAGTGGTGGATAGACAGGCTGAGGCAAAACTTTGACATGTTCGACGTGATTCGACTGGATCACTTCCGCGGATTTCAGGCAACGTGGGAAGTGGGCGCTTCTGAAAAAACGGCAATTAAGGGAAAGTGGGTACCAACTGCTGGCATGGAATTTTTCGAAAAAATTGGTAAAATTTTCCCGCCTTCCCGTTTCATTGCGGAAGACTTGGGCTGCATCAATGAAGAAACCAGATTAATGCTCGCCCAAACGGGTTTCCCGGGAATGAACGTCCTCCACTTTGCCTTTGATGGCCAAAGAAATAATAGGTATTTACCCCATTTTCACGAAAAAAACAGTGTGCTTTACCTCGGAACGCACGACAATGATACCACCAGGGGATGGTTCGAATCGCTGCCAACGAAGGATTGCGTCAGAGAATATATGCGTTCCGATTGCTCCGACATCACCTGGGATCTGATAAAAAAATCTTTCGAATCAGTGTCAAATCTGCTTGTGCTCACAATGCAGGATATCCTAAACCTCGGTTCAGAGGGAAGGTTGAATACCCCCAGTACTACGTCGGAAAATTGGACATGGAGGTTGCTAACGGAACAGCTAGACACACTGAAGCAGTACGGTACTGACAAATACCTACGCCACCTCTCCGAGGTATACGGCAGAATTCAGCGCATCTCAAACGTATAATTTTTTCACAAAACACGGCTTGCCAAAATTCACAAAAAACAAACTATACCCCTTCCATGAGAGATACAATGAAATGCTCACTGAGCAGAAGTCTTTTGCAAAAAGCCTAGTTCGAATAAGCTGTCTTCAAATTCCGCATTAAAATCCGATTTAACAATGGTAATTTTGGCGCGTTCCCGGGTAATAGCATTAAAAATTTCCACTGTCTTTGGTTCCCAAGAATCATCTTGCTTGCGCAAACTTAACACCCGCTGCCTGGAAAGCATTTCATGTTTGCTTCCGAGATATTCTATCTCCAGTGGTTGAAAAAATACATTGTCAATCGACATTTTGACGTATTTTACATTGGCTTTGAGTGTATTATCTTTCACTTTTACAAGAAATTGCTGCGCTATACGCCCGCAAACTTTTTTTGAACCGCAGTACTTAGATGAACAATTTGGCTCTAAGAATGGCAACAACAAATCGTTTGGTGAGTACAAAGTACCGGATATGAATGGCTCGTTGGAATTAAAAGTTTCAGTAAAATTTGCCAATGTTTGGCCATTTTTTAGAAGAAATTTTCGATAATTTCCAGCCTTGTCCTTAATCTCAACATAGTAATTTTCTTCCCCTTCAACTTTATGATGTAAAATTACCCCCTTGCCGCTAGCAGATGGGGTTTGCTTTGAAGAAGACTCGACTTTAAACTTGAGCATGAAATCACTTCGGTTGCGATTTTGCAAAAATTTTTTAAAAAAAACGCTTGCTTCATCATCGGATAACAAATTCGTTCCTTTATGCCTAGTCGTAGACGCACACTCAGCATTGAGTAAAAAGGTAAAAATTAAAACGACTTGCCAAATTAATTTTTTCATTTTTTAATAACCTCCGTAAATGTTGGTAAATTGCCTTTCCCGATACTATCGCTCGCATGAGTTTTTCGTGAAACCATATGCTATTGCCAGCAACAGTGATGCAATAAAAAAGTGTAAAAATTTCGCAAATTGCCCATCTTTTGAAAGCTTTCACTGTCTCACCTTCAAACACTAATTTCGTTGTGCAACCGCTAAGTAAGATTCCTAAACCATCATTGTTGCTCGACCGCTGCATCAAAACTCCCAATGAGACGAAACCGCTTCTGCAAACCAAAACGTAGGCCAGGAGAAGAATTAGAAAACTGTACATGGTTACATCGTAGTGACGTTTTCTTCAAAAGCAAGAAAATTTAAAAATTTAAAAAAAATTTCATTTTCCTGGAAATTCGTGCGTCACTTCCGAGTCCGAATCGCACTTTTGATTTTCATTTTATTCAAAATATATCCTGGTAAATCTCATAGAAGTCCCCAAATCAGCGAATCCATGTGAAAAATCAAAAAAAATTCTTTAAATTGTCCATTTGTTTACTCATTTATGCTTGTGTTTGGCAATAATACAATTTTTATGCAAGCTTATACAAAAAAGAATAGATAATACGCGAAACTCAAAATAAAGGGGCTAAGTCGAAGGCAATAATAGCCGCACAAACGGCAGAATAAGAGGATTGTGGGTGAGTGAAATTTTGGCCATGCAAATGCGGTTCAGCCTAGAGTCAGGGCTCATAAAAAAGTATTAACAGGCTAGGAAAAGGCCAATAGAAGATTAGCCATAATGGAATTAATAAGAGAAGAGAAGCCTTTGGTAGGATAAAGCCGTATTTCCCGAAGTCGCGTGGGAAACCGCGGGTGGACGACCGGTGAGGCTGCTGCTGATCGCTGGGAACGTTAGCGACATGGTTGGCGCCGGTGAACTGCTGAAAGACTTACAGGACAGCGGCGAGCCTAAAAAAGGGGGTCTTCCCCGCGCCACATCGGGCGAGTAAAGGAGGGCTTGGCAGCAAGCTACATGCCGTTTGTGATGGCCTTGGACGACCGGTAAGGTTGCTGCTGACCGCTGAGAATGTCAATGATATTGTTGGCGCCGGTGAACTACTATAGTCAAACCACTTGAGAAAGGCGTATAAAGATTATGCCTAGAGAATGTATGGCATGTTATACAACGGATTTGAAAAAGAGGGTATTAAAATAGGAAATCACGCACACTGTAAAGGAAACGAGTGAGGCATTTGGAGTGAGTGAGCGTGCGATATTTGCATGGAAGAAGAAGTTGAGGGAAACGGGAAATCTAGAGCGTGTACCGCTGAACAGGAAATACAGGAAGTTAGATCCGGAAAAGCTAGTTAGGTACGTGGAAGAGCATCCGAATTCCTATCAAAGAGAAATGGCCAGCGAGTTTAAAGTGAGCACAAGTTGCATTAGCAAAGCGCTGAGAAAGCTAAAGATCACAGTAAAAAAGACCAGGGCATATAAAAAACGGGACGAGGAAAAACGTGCGGACTATGAGAAGGCAATGTCCTTGTACAAAAATCCTTTACCTCTTCCCATCTCTCTTCGACGCTATTCAGTATGCTTTTCTAAAGTAAGATGACTATAATGCCGCCTTTCATAAGCATCCCAGGACACGGAAAGCCATCGAAGTGGCCGGCTGTTCCCTAATTTACCTACCTCCCTATTCTTCGGACCTCAATCCCATCGAAAAATTCTGAACTAACCTCAAAGGAACACTTTCCGACATCCTCCACCTCTTTCCTTCTCTTTCCGATGCCATTCAGTATGCTTTTCTGGAGTGGGATGACTATAGCGCTCCGTCGCCACCCGCTATGCCCACACCTTCTTCTCATTCATTTGCATCGCCTGCTCCTTCCTCTTTTATTTGAGCTTATGAGTCCTGACCCTAAGCCGAGGCACTTCCCTAGGTATTTGTCAAATATTTTCCAAGGCTTACCTCCCGATAAAAGGGAAATTCCCTCTCTGCATAAAAATTATGATAGGAAAGATAAAAAGGGAGCGAGGTAAGTGGATGGAAAAAGGTTTTACATATAGCGAGCATAATTTTCTTGCCAAAGCCTGAGAATATCTATACCCTTTTCCCCAAAAGGGAGAAAATATGAGCACAAGCACAGAAAGGTCTGCACACGTTGGTAGTCACAGGGAAAATTGCCAAACTCCAGGACTTAGAGGATTTTTTGAAAGCCGCTGGGTTGGTCATTCAACGGCAAGTACAGGTATGGAAGGACAAGCAAGCACTCCTACTGAAAGTCGTGCTTTTGGGAAAGCTCTTGAATCCTTTGCAGTAGCAACTTCCCCTCGAACAACTACAGCAAAGGAGGGATTATTTGATTTTATAAAGCGAAAAATTAGTGAATTTCTCGATGGTATAGGCAACCGCCAGGTAAAAGGAGCGTATGAATTACGTGATGCTATAAATGAGAAGAAATCTGATAAAATCAGGGAAATTTTATCAGAAAACAGCTTCCTAAAAGAAGAGATGCACAAATTGATAACAGGAAACGATGCCCTTGCCTCTGCCATACTGTTTTACTCAGGATCATCTGATTTGGAAGAAGCAAATATAGTTGCCACATTTCGGGATGTTTTTAAACTTGGTACTCCGGACGAATACCGACGATACATGGCCGACCAGTGCCTCAAGCCTCTGAAAAATAGGGATACTGCACTCAAAACATCAACGGACGGAAAAAGTGTCTTGGATGCTGTAGCTGACGCCCGGGAAGCGCTGCGGAAAGTGGAACCCCTCGAAGCGGAAGTGAGTAGGGAGGCCCCACTAAGTGACGCAGCACAAACGGAAGCAAGAAATGCTCAGCAAGCACTTGAAACTGCGCAAGGGAGGCATCGGAGTGAAATTGGTAAGTTAGGAGAAAGAGAAACCAACTTATCCCGAGAAATTGAAGAGTTAGAACGGAAAATCATCCGTTTTGAACGGGACAAAGTGAATTTTCCTGATCTGATAAAAGGGCTTAAGAGAAAGAGAAACAAATACTCAACCGAATTAGCCAAAGTTAAAAGTGAAATCGAAGAATTACACAAGCAAATAGGGGTTTCGGGTTCCTCCGATGACAAAATATCAATCGATCAACTAAAAGCATCCATAGATGCATTAAAACATACTATGGAACATCAGGCGGCGAGCCTCGGCAGACTGTTGTCGGATCTTAGGGGAACCGATGAGTTATTTAATGAAGGTCGTCTTTTGGAAAAAAAAGCAAATGCGGAGCAAATATCGCGGCAAGCAAATATTGATGTAACAAGTTTAGCAGGGGAGATCGACGCACTAGAAATAGGGATTAATCTAGCGACAAATGGAGGTCTTGACCAGAAAACTGTCGAACAATTGAGAGCTGAGCTGGAAGAAAAGAACATATTGTTAGACTCTAGACTTTCGGTACAGGATGTTTTGGCAGAAGAGATAACTACTTTAAACGGTTTAATTGCTAATGCTAAGCAAATTAAAATTTTGCAACCAAAACATAAAAAGCTTCTTCTTGAGAGAGCCGCTCAAGATCTTCAGACGCAAATAAGCAAAACTGGACGTCAAATTGAAACCGCTACACAAGAACAGAAAAGTCGACCTTCTCCCGAAACGTTGAGAACGGAAAAAACAACAAAAGAAGCAGAGTTAGGACCTCTTCGTAGCAGCATTGCTTCAAAAGAAGCAGAGTTCGCCGCAGAAGAAGAAAAATTGAGGAACGAACTAAATGAAAAGAGTGCCAATTTTGAGCGTCTTCAAAGGGAGCTGCAAACAAAAAGAGATGAATTAGGAACTGCTAAAACTGAACTAAAATCGGCAGTTGACTCCCTTAGAAATGCTTATAAAAATGTCCCTTCAAGTGTTGCTACGTTGCCGGAAGAATGGATTTCCAAATCCGAAAAAAACATAATTGGTGCGACTGTTGTTGTTGAAAGAGCAAGCCCGATGCTGGCGCAAGTCTCCCGATCCCCAGCGGCCATTGAACATCTTGCCAATCAACTGGCTCAGCTAAGTGGCGCAGGAGATGTATTGGAATGCATAAGCAAACTTTTTCCAATAACAGGAAATTCAGAATTTCAAAATATGCTGTATACAGTTTTTGAAAAAATATGCCAACCTGCTGTGGATGTGGAAATAAGACAAGAATCTAATGCCACTGCACTCAAGCAAAAAGCGGTCAATAGAATGGCTGATTTGCTAATGGCATTTAAAAATGTGAATGAAGCTGGTGTTTTGCAGGGGAATACTGAAGTTTTTGATTCCTTGGAAAGGAAATATTTTACTACAACACTTTCCAAGGAAAGCGAACTGAGGAAAGAAATATTCATGGAAGCAAAAAGGATTACACAGGAAATTAATAAACTTGTGGACGCAAATAGTCCTGTTGCCTAAGGTGTAACTGGGGTAAATTTTCATAAAATAAGATGGAAAAAGGTGAAAAAGCAGCGAGGCAAATGGAAGAATGAGAACGCCTAGGTGCAATGAGGCACAGGATGTTGTATTGACAAGTGGCGTAGATTTTTGAATACCTTAAACATTGCTGCCATCAAGCGTTGGATTGAATACTTGTGAGCGATGCATTTGCTTTGGCTAAGTCTTTTGGAGTGTCGATGCCAAAGGAAGGGCGTAAAGTTTCAACGGTATCGATGGCGTAACCATTTTCCAAAAAGCGTAACTGCTCGAGTTTTTCCGCGGATTCTAATTTTCCTGAGACTAAGTTTGTATAATTTTCCAAAACTTTTCGCCTGTACCCGTAAATCCCAATGTGGCCGTAAAAATCAGCCCACTTTAACCATTTGTTTACATTTCTTTCGTCGCGCACAAAGGGAATGGTACTGCGGGAAAAGTACAATGCTCGGCCATTATGACCGAGGACGACTTTCACACGGTTTGAATCGAGTAGGTCATCTACGCTATCAAGTTTGTAGACAGGAGTAAAAATATGAGCATCGCTAGTGCGGCTCTTTGCAACCATTTTCCCGATTACGTCGGTGTCAAAAAACGGTTCGTCGCCCTGAATGTTTATTATAAAATCGCCTTGAATTTTATCCAAAGCGGATGCTATCCTTTCCGTACCGGATACGCAGGTTTCGGGTGTGTCAATTACCGGTGCGCCGAAATTTACGGCAGCGTCGTGCACAGCGGAGGAATCGCACAGAATTACCACATTTTCCGTTTTTATTACGGAGATTGCCCGCTCAAACACCCGTTGCAAAACAGGTTTCCCTCCCAGGTCGGTCAGTACTTTTTTTGGGAATCGGGAAGAATTTAGACGTGCGGGAATGCAAACTGTAACATTCATGAAAAAAGGAAACGTTCAGTTTTTGTTGCTGATTTGCAGGGCCTGGAACAAATTTTTTCCCACGCGAAATTTTACCCCCCTGCGCTCGGGTATGACCACCGTATCGGATGGGCGATTGGGGTTTCGACCCACCCTGCTCTTCCTTATCTGCTGTTCGAAAACACCAAAATTTCGTAGCTCAATATTGCGTCCATCGATGATTGCTTTTGCCATGACATCGAGAACTATGTCCAGCACAGAACTTATGTCTGCGCGGGACATTTGGGTGTTCTTATACACGGATTCAACAATCTCTTTTTTCGTCAAATTATTACTCATGTAAATACCCTTAATTTATCACTTAAGATCAACGCTCATCCATTTCTACTGAAGCGGTGGGACCTTTCGGAGAAATGGGAGGCGGCCCTCCTTTCCCGACCAAAAGAAGAAGGGGAACCGCGCCTAGGTGAGCTCTTCGGTGATGTTGCGACATATGAAACTCCCTTTGCCTCACATATGACGGCACGCCTACTGAGTCGTACGCGACCCTTTTCATCGGTACCAATGCACTTCACTATTATCTCGTCGCCAACTTTGCAGACATCGCCGGGATCCTCAACGCGAAAATCGGCGAGCTCGGACACGTGTACCAAGCCTTCTTTCCCTGGCAAACACTCAACAAAAACACCAAATTCCTTAATTGATTTAACGATGCCGCGGTAAACCTTATCCGCTTCAATTTCACATGTTACCGCACTAATCTCAGCCTTGGCGTACTCCAAAGCTTCATTATTATTGGCATAAATCAGCACCTTGCCACTGTTATTCTCGTTGATATCGATTTTAGCTCCTGTCAGCTCCGTGATCTTTTTGATCATCTTACCTCCAGGGCCGATTAGGGCACCGATCTTGCTCGGATCAATTTGCATGTTGTACACACGGGGAGCGTTCTCATTTAGCTCTTCCCGCGGCTCAGCTTGCACGGCACTCATGATATCCAGTATGATCATTCTGGCATTGCGGCTCTGGTAAATGGCCTGTTTGGCGAGCTCGAGTGGTAGCCCCGAAATCTTTAGATCGAGTTGCACACCGGTGATACCCTTTCTTGTACCAGCCAGCTTGAAATCCATATCCCCAAAATGGTCTTCCGTTCCTGATATGTCCGTCAAAACGACACTTTTTTCGATATTCCCCAAATTATCCTTGCGCGTAACAAGGCCAACAGAAATTCCTGCCACCATGTCACTTATGGGCACCCCGGCATCCATAAGGGCCAAACAACCTCCGCACAGACTCGCCATGGAAGATGAACCGTTTGACTCTAAAATATCGGATACAACACGGATGGTATAGGGGAAATTTTCTTCGGGTGGAACAACGGGCAAAAGGGAGCGTTCCGCTAGGGCGCCATGACCAATCTCTCGGCGGCCAACGCTGCCAATCCTCCCCGTTTCACCGACTGAAAACGGCGGAAAATTGTAATGGAGGTAAAAGGACTTAGATTGTACCCCTCCCGTTATGGCATCAATTTCCTGAGAATCCTTAGCACACCCCAAGGTGAGCGATACGAGCGCTTGTGTCTCTCCTCGTTGAAAGAAAGCCGAGCCGTGCACAATGGGTAAAATTCCAACGTCACATTCGATGGTGCGAATTTCCGTTGGTGAGCGGCCGTCAACGCGCTTGCCAAAGTCTAAAATGTTTCCACGGTACACTTTTTCCTGAAGCTCCTCAAAGGCCATATTGACATGAATCGGGTGCTTATCGCTCTCGCCAAGTTCTTCAATAACGGCTTTGGTCGCCTGTTCCTTTATCTCTTCCACAGCACGTTCGCGGGCAAGCTTGCCATCTTGAAAAACAGCACCGTTCAAAGACTCGTTGAACTTGCTGCAAATTTTCATGACCTTTGGACAAACCAAGCTTAGTTCAAATTCCTTTTTCTGCTTCCCAACTAGAGCAGCAAGCTCGTACTGAGCAGCGATTATCCCTTGAATTTTATCCTGCCCAAACTGAAGAACTTCGAAAAAGCGCTCCTCGCTCATTTGGTCGGCATTACCCTCAATCATCATTATATCGCGTTCATTGCCCACGTACACGAGATCCAGGGAAGATTCCAATATTTGTTCGTTAGTTGGGGTTGCGATGAATTCGCCGTTAATCTCGGCAATTCTTATGCATGCAATGGGCCCATTCCAGGGAATATCCGAGCACATCAACGCGGCGGAAGCGCCATTCACCATCAGTACATCGGCTTCATTTTTCAGATCCGTAGAAAACAATGTTCCGATAATCTGCACTTCATTCAAAAAACCTTTCGGAAACAGCGGCCTCAACGGACGATCGCACATGCGCGCAGTCAAAACTTCCTTTTCACTGGGTTTGCCCTCGCGTTTACCGTATCCACCGGGCATTCTCCCGGCGGCTGAAAATTTTTCCCGATAATCAACGGTTAGGGAAAAGTAACTCTGCTCCGGTGTGACCTTTGGGGAGACCACCGCACTAACCAACACATTCGTGCCGCCAACGTTAACCAACACGGCACCATTGGCCTGTTTGGCCAGTGTTCCTGTTGAAAACTTTAGGCCAAATTCCGCGACCTCAATTTCATATTTATGTTTCATTATTTATTCTATTTAACTATTTTTCACTGGCGACACCAACCCATCTAGCGGGAAAAGGTATATCCATCTATTTGCTAAAGTGTTACTTGCGCAGATTCAAGCGCTGAATAAGATCCTTGTAAGATTCTACATTTGTTCTCTTTAAATAAGCCAATAAACGCCTGCGCCTATTAGCAAGCGTCACAAGCCCACGGCGCGAATGACAATCCTTAACATGGGCACTCAAATGCCCCGTGAGAGACTTTATTCTCTCCGTCAACAAAGCTACTTGCACTTCGCAGGAACCTGTATCACTATCATGCTGCTTAAATTTACCTATTATTTCACTCTTATTCATTTGCTAAAACTATTCTATTCGCAGCCTTCGGGATGTACCACTAATACATCCGGAGCAAAGTCGAAACTTCAACTCCCGCTCAACGCCGAATGAAGCATAAACCTTACAACGACGCGGCTGCGGGGAATGATTCCCTAGCGCTGATTCGCAAATCTGGTTATTACTCAGTTGTTTACAAGAAAAATTTTATAAAATCAAAATTCGGAAATCGAGGTTTAGTGTTGCAATGAGAAATGGAGCAGTCAGCATCGGCCTATGTCCAATTGGGAAGTATTTTTGAAAAATTACATCAACAGCGAAAAATTTGGTATTTTCTTTGATTTTTCAGGAATCGGTTTCAGCGACGAATTTTTCGAGTCCATGTCGGCCAAAGTAAGGGATGCATACGGCAACATGGCCGCCCTGGAGTCCGGCGCAACGGCAAATGTTGATGAAAATCGCCAGGTTGGACACTATTGGCTTCGCAATCCAAACATTGCTCCAACTCCTGAATTGCAGGAAGTAATACAGAGCACAATTTCGCATATCCTGAATTTTACCAGAGATGTACATTCCGGCAATGTGCGTGGCCCACGGGGAGTTTTTAAAAATTTGCTCTGCATCGGAATCGGCGGTTCCGCCCTTGGGCCGCAATTAATCAACAGCAGCCTGGGTAATCGCCCAAAAATGAAAGCCTATTTCATTGATAATACGGATCCCGACGGCATAGACCGCACCCTTGGAAACATTGAATTGGAAGATACTCTCATAATAGTCACGTCAAAGTCGGGGAGTACGCCAGAACCGAGGAACGGTATGCTGGAGGTCATGAACAGATTTGAAAGCGAAGGATTATCCTTTCAAAGGCAAGCCGTTGCAGTAACCTCTATGGGAAGCAAATTACATAATCAGGCAACGGGCGAAGGATGGATAAAAACTTTCCCGATGTTTGATTGGATCGGTGGGCGCACTAGCATAACTTCCGCCGTTGGCTTGCTTCCGGGAGCCCTTATTGGAGTGGATATTTTGGAATTTCTTTCCGGGGCGAGAGAAATGGACTCCTGGACGCGCATGCGAAGCGAAAATAATCCGGCTATGAGGCTTGCATTAGCCTGGTACAAAGCTACCGAAGGCCATGGCAAGAAAGATATGGTGCTAATACCTTACAAGGATAGCTTGGCTGATTTTCCGAAATACCTGCAACAACTGATAATGGAATCCCTTGGCAAAGAAAAATCCTTAAATGGAGAGATCGTCAACCAGGGCATAGTCGTATACGGAAACAAGGGCTCAACGGATCAACATTCCTATATTCAGCAGCTTCGGGATGGGGTTAATAACTTTTTTGCCACGATCATAGAGGTGTTACAATGTCGCGATGGAAAGTCTTTAGAAGTGGAAGAAAGTATAACGGCTGGCGACTATCTTCATGGCTTCTCAATGGGCACGGAGCGGGCACTGTCAGCAAATAACAGGCTAACATTGGTGATATCGTTGCGGAGATTTAATGCTTTTTCCCTGGGCTTACTGATTGCACTTTACGAGCGAGCGGTCGGTTTTTACGCTTCTTTTCTAGGTATCAATGCCTACCACCAACCGGGTGTGGAAGCTGGCAAAAAGGCGGCAGCAGAGGTGTTAGCCCTGCAAAAGTCAATCCTGGAATTTTTGCGAAAGAGAAAGAATAAGAACAAACCATTTCACTTGGAAGAAATCAGCGCCCAACTTGGGTCTTCGACCGACAAAAAACTCATATTTAAAATCTTGGAACAGTTGTCTCACAATGGCCGTTCAATTGAGCGCATGGCCGAAGGTGATAAAATTGAAAGTATAACCTATAAATTTATCGGATAAAATGAATTATAGATATAAAAAATTAGCGGACAATCTCACAAAATTCTCAACAAATTTACAGCCCAACGACAATGTCCTCCTCGACATTTACGAAGCTCCCCATGACATGGTCATAGCTCTGTTGGAATCGGTGCGAGAATGTGGAGCCGTGCCCCTACTCAAGATGAAAACAAATAAAATTTCCCGTGCCATGAACCTACTATGCGACGAGCATGTTTTTCAAGTTCAGGCGGACTTGGCTTTGCAGGAGATGAAAAGCATACAAGCGTACATCGCCATACGAGGCGGGAATAACACTTTTGAGCATTCGGATGTGCCCCAGGACAAACAGAAACTTGTATCAAAGTGCATGAAGAAAGTGTTGGATTGGCGTGTACAGAAAACAAAGTGGGTAATTTTGCGATGGCCGAGCGAAGGGTTTGCTCAGCAGGCCAAAATGAGCACTGAAAAATTTGAAAAATTTTATTTCGACGTGTGTACGATGAACTACGCTTCCATGGGACCCGGTATGGAAGCGCTGAAGAATGCCATGCAATCGGCGGATCGGGTACGCATAGTGGGCAATGGCACGGACTTGCATTTTTCCATAAAGGGCATTCCCGCCATTGCATGCGGGGGTGAGTGTAACATACCGGACGGTGAAGTGTATACGGCCCCGGTTAAAACCAGCGTGGAAGGGATTATTTCCTACAACACTCCGACAGTATACCAGGGAATAGCCTTCGAAAATATCGTTTTAAAATTCGAAGGCGGCAAGATTATGGATGCCCAGGCTAGCAACAAAACAAAGCAGCTAAACGCCATTTTGGACTCCGATGAAGGGGCACGCTACATCGGTGAGTTTGCCTTTGGCTTCAACCCTCACATACTGGAGCCAATGTGCGACATACTGTTCGACGAAAAGATCGCCGGCTCATTCCACTTTACACCCGGTCAAGCCTATGAAGAAGCGGACAACAATAACCGTTCCCAAATTCATTGGGACCTGGTGTGCATCCAGCGACCGGAATACGGCGGTGGGGAGATTTACTTCGACGGCAAGCTCATCCGCAAGGACGGCCTATTCACACTCGACGGCTTGAATAAATTAAACCCGAAATTTTTACTGGGAATGTGATGTTGCTTTCATCCTCACCATGACCATGATTCATGCCATGGCGCAGCTCCAGTGTATTCGGTTTTATTCACCAGTTATTTCTTTCTTATACCCTTCTAGCAACTTGCCAAGTGTTCCATTTAGGCCTGTGGTGCAATGTTACCATCCCGTATCATCTGAGTAAGCCCCTGTACAACAGGATTAATGTTTGGAGGAAGTTGCGGAGAAAAATAACAACTCAGGTCACTTATCCCATGGTGACACCAAAGAGCAGCCAAAATTGCAAATGCCTTAAATTCTTCTGGATGCCTTTTTGCCAGATTTTCGATCGTATCACAATATCCGGAATCTAACTGAGAAAGGAGATCCTTTTTGAAAAGCGTTAGCAAATCAAAATTCCGATTTTTTGCGGCATTTTGGGCTATTTCGTTGCCAAGGAAATCATTGCATTCGTTACCCGGCCTCGCCGAAATATCTTCAATTCCTTTAACAAGTTTCCCAAGTGCAACGAAAGAGCTTCTGCATCCTTCTCCGAATACCAAATCTTTAAAATCTGGCCTCGCTTCCATTTTGGGAGGAAATTTAAAACCAACACCCCAGTCCGCTGAACTCTTTTATATATCCATAGTTGGCAAATCTCTAAAGTTACTCCCAAGCAGATCAAGATTTTTTCTAAAATTTTTTACCGCCCACGCATTACGGGAGTTTAAGTGCTTTTGCCTTTGGCTTCAATCCTTGCGTATTGGAATTCAGCTTTCCGTTTCGTATTTTTGTACCATCCCATTTTTTCCTCGACTAATACCGACCCATCACTCTAAGCTTTTTGGGTAGCTTATTCGCAGCCGATGGTACAGGCAAACATCGCCCACCTAAGCGCTGGCATGGCTTTTATACTATCCCCACTTTGGAGAATCTTCTGTCAGAAGAACAGAACATCTAAAGGGAAACTTGTTTTTAGTGCCAGCCTACATATCTTTGCTGTATTTTGTCAAAAATTTCACAATTCCTTGCTCGGGCAAATTTTGTCATTTCTTTTTCATTTACAAAGAAGCTTCATTGAAAATTTTACCGTTTTTACTGTTGACAATGACTTTCCCATGGACACTTGTAGCAGTTGAATTGCGAGCGTAGCTCAGTTGGCAGAGCACCACCTTGCCAAGGTGGACGTCGAGGGTTCAAATCCCTTCGCTCGCTCCAGTGTATTAGTTTTATTGACCAGTTATTGCTTTTTTCTGCTCTTTTAGCAGTTCACCAAATGTTTCATTTAGGCCTTGTGGCGCAATGTTACCATCCCGTATTATCTGAGCAAGCCCCTGTACAGCAGGATTGATACCTGGGGGAAGTTGTGGAGAAAAATAACCACTCTGGTCACCCGTCCCAAAGTGACACCAAAGAGCAGCCAAAATTGTAAATGCCTTAAATTCTTCTGGATACCTTTTGGCCATACCTTCGATCGCATCCAAATGTTGGGGACCCAACTGAGAAAGGAGGTCTGCTTTGAGACGTGTTGGCAAATCAAAATCCCGATTTCCTGCGGCATTTTGGGCTATTTTGGTGGTAAGGAAAGTATTGCATCTGTTATCCGACTTCGTCAAAACATGTTCAATTCCTTCAACAAGTTTCCCAAGTGCAACGAAAGAGCTTCTGCATCCTTCTCCGAGTGCCAAATCTTTAAAATCCGGCCTTTTATCTTTTAAAAAACTTCTAGGAAGATGCAAACAGTTACAGAATGTTTGCTCCCATTCTAAGTTTCCCTCCACAACATTTGACTGATCACTGCGAATATTAATCCCGTTCCGTTCCATTGTTCTCTCTTCCGCTTCATTGGCTTTTTTCACGGCATCTTGTATCAGCGATGATCCCCCTTCAGAAATTTTCTCCAGAGCGGCAAGAGCGGTCTTGACTTCATTTGTATTTCCCTGAGCCGACAATTTTTCAACCTGTATCAGAATTAGATACAACTGGGCGGCTGCGCGACGATCTTCCGTTTGGGTCATCATCTCACGTAAACGCTTTCCGACCTCAATTAATTGTGAACGCACGGCAGCAACATCTTCCGATTCCGAAGCATCTTCCGATTTTTGGGAAACGGCTCGATCATTATCATCTCCTCTTTTTGCGGAACGTTCAATTGCCAGCGAAACCAAAGCTTTTGCCGCCTCTTCCGGCGACTGGCTTGAATCCACCTTCAAATCTGTCGGGAGACGCTCGGCGCCACTTTTCCCTAATTCTTTGGCAGCGTCATTGACTAAAGTAGCAACACGATTACTAAGATTTTCACTTGTTACTTTGAATCCAAAAGCCTGCTTAAAAGTCACTTCGCC